>NZ_JAUBTO010000127.1:0-25425 GCF_036702495.1 Microcoleus sp. C2D2
TATTTAATATTTAACGATTTTACTAGCTTTTTCATTTTATCTCTTTTTTGACACATTTGCCAAAGTGAGATGCACCCAAAGCGATCGCTCTGCTGTTGCATCAGGTTTACCTACTCAACTAAAGCCTGCCGCTGAGCCTCTAACAATTCTTGAATTCCTATTTCTGCCAAATCCAAAATTTGATTTAACTGACTCCGACTAAAACTTCCATCTTCCGCAGTTCCCTGAATTTCGATGATATTCAAATCTCCATTCATTACCACATTACAATCAATTTCAGCCGCCACATCTTCAAGATAATTCAAATCTAAAAATGGCTCGCCTTCCAAAAGCCCCACAGACACGGCCGCCACTTGACGAATAATGGGCGATCGCACTAAATCACCTTTTTGGACCAACTTATTCAAAGCATCAGCCACAGCCACAAACCCGCCAGTAATTGAAGTCGTGCGAGTCCCAGCGTCCGCTTGCAAAACATCGGCATCGACAAGTATGGTGCGTTCTCCCAATAATTGCATATCCAAGCACGATCGCAAACTGCGCCCAATCAACCGCTGAATCTCTTGAGTCCGTCCCGATAATTTCATAAATTCCCGCTCTTGTCGCTGCGGCGTAGAACCAGGCAACATTCGGTATTCCGCTGTTAGCCAACCTTGTCCGGTATTCTCCAGAAATCTAGGGACTCCCGGCTTGATTGTCACGCTGCAAAGTACCTGAGTATCGCCACTTTTTGCGAGTACGGAACCGCTAGCAAATTTGGTAAACTCTCGATCGAAACTAATCGGACGAAGTTGATTTGGTTGTCGGCCGTCGGGACGCTGGAAAGACATAAGATTTAGGTGATTCGTAATGGGTAATAGGGAATTAAAAATTGGGAAGTAGGCATTAATATTCCAGCTTTATTTGATTCGTTACATATGCAGCCATTCAATCTAAAATCTAAAATCTAAAATCTAAAATGGTCTGACTATTTGCCCTTAGCCTCGATCAAATTGAGAAGCTCCTGCTGGACTTGTTCTGGCGATTGGTCGCCATTGACAGTTAACAGTTTGTTGCGGTATTCGTAATACTCTAAAAGAGGAATAGTGCGTTCGTGGAACAAATCGAGCCGACGCTGTAAAATTTCAGGGTGGTCGTCCGATCGATCGCGCTCGATCGATCGCCTCAGCAAAACCTCGATCGGCACTTTCAACAAAATCGCCCAATCTAGCTGCTGAGCCAAATCGTCCAACAAAAAATCCAACTCCTCAGCTTGAAAAGCCGTTCGCGGATAGCCCTCCAACACCCAGCCATTAAACACATCCCACAGCAGCAGCCGGCGGCGAAAGAATTCAATCATAGTTGCGTCGGGAACTAATTCCCCTCTTTCGACATAAGACACCGCCAGCTTGCCTAAATCTGTGTCTTGTGCGATCGCCTCCCGTAGAATGTCCCCCACAGCCAGCAAAGGAAGGCTCAAATTGCTGCACAGTAGTTCAGCCTGAGTTCCCTTTCCCGCTCCTGGCCCTCCCAGAATCACCAATCTCACAGTCCCTGCTCCTAGTGCCGCGACATTCAAATTCTACGCGATGTGTACCTTTTCTTAACAGTCCTGGACTTCCCAAGACTCTCATCACCTTGCTTTTTCACCCTCTAACTATCTAACTGGGGCGATCCCCGCCGTATTTTGGTAAAAAAACCGGTTTCTGCCGCAAGCTGCTTGCTTGAGTTCAAAAATCGAAGAAACGACTGCGAATGCCACTGCAGCGAGCTTTTGACAACTTGTATATCTAGCGTTCGATCGGATGTGCACTCGGCCCAGTACACTATATATTGTCAAGCAGGCTTCAGCCGCGCCAAGGTCGGAGCTGCACTCAAGACTTAGTTGCTGATTAAATATTGCCCTATGGTTGCTCAGTTACAAACCCCTAAACTCAATTTAACCCACAGCTTGCCCTACACAGTTCAAGGGCTGGTGCAAGTTTTTACAGGCCCGTACCGCTGCTTTTTTACCAGTGTCATGGCTCAGGCCCTCAGAATTGCAGGACAGGGATCTCCGGTGCTGGCGGTGCAGTTCCTCAAAGGGGGAATCAATCAAGGGCATCAGCAGCCGGTGCGGCTGGGGCAAAATTTAGATTGGGTGCGGTGCGATTTGCCCCGCTGCATTGACAAGGCCGATTTAGATGAGCTTGAGACGCAATCGATCGAACAATTGTGGCAGTATGTTCAAAATGCGGTGCGCGAAGGCCGTTATGCGCTAGTTATTCTCGATGAATTGAGTTTAGCCGTTAATTTGGGCTTGATTCCCGAAGCCGAAGTGGTGGCATTGATTGACAGCAAGCCGCATCATTTGGATATGATTTTTACCGGGCCATCCATGCCCCAAAGAATTTTGGATGTGGCCGACCAAATTACTGAAATTCGCCGCAGTTAAGGACAATGATTCAAGTTGCGATCGCCTTTTTAGCGGGATCATTTTTTATGTAAAAAAAGAGGCGATCGCTTAGCTCAAAGAGCGATCGCACGCCGATCAATTTAGCAGCGACATTACGGTTGAACTACCGGATCGAACACAACAGTCAATCGATCCGCCGGAACCATCCGCTTGAGAATTTTCAAGTGACCGTCTGCATCAGACCAACTGCGAAACTCACCCACAACCACCTTTTCCACATTTGGGAGCGAGCGAACTACAGTCCACGGCTTGAGACGTTTTTCTTGCAACATAATAGATATATCTCCTTGGTAAATTGGAGCAAAAGCTAGTCCCGATGCTTTTCCACGGACCAGGACTGGGCTGCGACTTTGTACACTTGCCCTTCTCTAAAAACATATCACAAAAAAATGGTTTGCGATTATATCTTATTTTCCTAGTTTTTTGTACATTATTTATATATAACATATCGCTCAGAACATATCGCTGACGATCGCCCACCTGTAATAAGCTCCTACCCATCTAAAGCGTCTTTGACACTCCCGGGCCTAAAGGCGTGGGGATTCTTGCTTCGCAGGGATTCCAATGAATTTACCCTCAGCAAACATCTTAACCGTATGCCCTACGGCTGCAAGTCCTCTAATTAGAACTACTTGGGCTGCTGCAACGTCTCTGTCGGTTGCATAACCACAACTTGAGCAATTATGAGTGCGTTCTGATAGTTTTTTTTTGCCTGTTTCTGTACCGCAATTTGGACAAATCTGGCTGGTTTTTCTAGCATTTACTTTTTGGAAATATACGCCACGCTTAAAGCAAGTTTGTGACAAAATATTGAAGAATTGACCAAAACCAGCATCTAAACAATGCTTGCCCAGCATCCCTCTAGACAACCCAATCAGATTTAGATCCTCCACAAAAACCATTCCTGTATCAGTACAAATTTGGTGCGATAGTTTGCGATGCCAGTCTTTGCGGCAGTTTGCAACGTACTCATGCAGCAAAGCAACTTTTTTCTGAGCCTTCTTCCAATTGTTCGAGCCAATGCGTTTTCTACTGACACTTTGTTGCAGCAATTTAAGCTTGCGTTCTGCATCAACAAAAAACTTCGGACGCTTGGTTAAAAGTCCATCTGAAGTTGCAATAAAATTAGTTAATCCGATATCAATTCCAACTGGATGGCCGTGCGGAATTAGATCGGGAATAGATACATCCCATTGAACGGTTAGCATTACATACCAACCACTCGATCGCCTGACTACTTGTGCTTGCTTAATTGTTCCGTCATCAGGAATAGATCGAGATTGTCGAAACCTTACACAGCCAATTACAGGAAGTTTTATGAAATTGCCTTTAAGAGTATTTACACCCAGTTGTGGAAATACAAAAGACTTCATCGCCCCTTTTTTCTTGAATCGGGGGAATCCGTGATTTTGTTCCCACATACTAACAAAAGCTTTTTCTAGTCTACGCAATGTTTGTTGCAACGCTTGAGCATTAATTTGTTGCCGTGGGCTAGTTTTTCTGTATGCTGTTAAAGCTTTACACTGACTTAAATAAGTTGGTCTTACTTTTTCCGCTGGAATGATATATTCAGAACGAATAGAACAAGCGTTAATCTGACATTTGCGTGAGTTATACCAGTCTTTACGCTCGGCTAGTGCATAGTTATAGACTTTGCGGCATTGTTCTAGCCAGTTTTCACAAATCGCTACTTGTGCCGTGGTGAGTTTTAATTTGAACTCAAACGTTAGATTAAACACTTGTTTTTCCTCCTTACTTTATTCTACCAATAATCTACGAAATATCAAAACATTTCTTAGAATCTTAGAATTAAAGTCGCCCTAGAAGGGCGAGGCTCTGACCCCAGTTTTTCGGTAGGTAATACAATCCGTTGCCGAACTTCCTCCTTCCTACAAATCCCGGCGCGACAGCAGAAACCAGATCCCACCCAAACCCAAAACACCGCACAAAACCCCGCCTTCCCACCCAAAAACAGTCCCCCCCGGCAAATGTCCAGGCTTTGCCTTAGAAGTAAAATTCAGCTCCGTATAATATACCCACTGGCCGTTAACCCGCCAGCCCACTCGATCGCCAAACTTCTCCCAAACTGTAGCATCATAAACACCAGCCTCTCCCCCCGACTTCAGCCACAAAGCCTTTTGCACAGAAAAACCGAATCTGCGGTGACTGTGCCGCACCCAAAGTTGATCGATAGTCTGCAAATCCTTAGCTGGAAACTTCCTAATATCTTCCTCGCTCAAATAACCCCGTGAAACTTGCTCCATCACCTCCAGCATTTTCACAGAAGTTTCCTCATCGGCACCCCGCCAATTTTTAGCAGCCAGCAGCCTTGCCAAGTGAGAATAATCAATACCTTTTTCCGACTCTAAATTCTCAGAAACTACTGGAGTCTCAGTCACAGGTTGAGTCGGTACAGAAGGACTAAGAACAGTTGCCTGCTGCAAGTTTTCCAACCCTGGGACAACAACAACAGGAGGTTTTAAAGCCTCCAAAACTTCCACAGCCGACTTGTAGCGGTCTTTAACATATTCCTGAATCAACTTATCCAAAACCTGACCTAAATCATCGCTAATTTTTGTTCCTTTCGGCAAAGCCTCCCTCCAAAGCCAGCGGCCTTCAAGCGGGTCGTAAAGGTCATCGTGAATGTCCCCGTAGATATCGAGATAAGGCATAACAGAAGTCAGCAAGCGAATGCAAGTCACCCCCAAACTGTAAAGGTCGCTAGCAGGAACAGCCCTACCGTGACGCTGTTCTAGAGCCGCGTAGCCGGGAGTTCCCAACTTAGTTCCAGTTTTAGTCGGAGCAGCAGCTACTACCTGTTTGGAAACCCCAAAATCTATCAGCACTAACTTACGATCGCGAGATCTGCGGATCACATTCTCAGGCTTAATATCGCGGTGAATTACATTTCTGTCGTGAACAAACTTCAACAAAGGCAACAAATCTAACAGCAGTTCGCTCGTTTTATTTTCGCTATAAGCACCGTACTTTTCTAACTCATCCTTTAAATTATTGCCATCAATAAACTCTTGCACCAAATACAAGCGTCCATCTTCCTCAAAATAAGAAATCAACTGAGGAATTTGCGGGTGTTTCAGTTCGTATAACCGCCTTGCCTCTTGTTCAAACAGCCGAACATATTTTTTAAAATGACCGGGCTTCCGCTGAAACTCTTGAGGGGGCGACAACTGTTTGATCACGCACAGTTCCTCAAATTTTCCATGATTAACAGCTCGGAAAGTCCTGCCAAATCCCCCGTCGCGCAGCGGCTCAGTTGCCGCATAAAGGTCTTTTAGCAGCAGCTTTGAACCACAATTAAGACAATACTTTGTGCCTGGTGGGTTCTGACGCTTGTCTCTTGGGCAATCGAGATTAAGGCAGTATGTCATATATTAAAAAAATGCGAACAAAATTATAGTCAGGGTTTCATATTATTCAAGAGTCCGATCGCGAGCTGGTTTTTGTAGAGGCGAGACCTCGAACCCTACGGAGGCGGCAGCCACCCTCGCGATCGAAGGGGGCGCGATCGCCCGACTGCCCCTGAGCAAGTATAACTCTCTTGAGGGTTTCACCTCAAACTCGAAGTCCAAATCTAACCAAGCGAGTCCGATCCGTGCAATACATTTGATTTAGCGGTCAAATAGCCAGTAGATCGAACAGAAATAGTAATTTATTACCAGCCCCGTTAGCTGTGCAACGCAAAAAAAAACTTAGGATTCCCCCTGAGATATAATTTTATTGCCAGAGAGAAGCAGACTAACGGGAGCCACAGCTTCCGTCAAGTTCGATCGACTTTAATATTTTAGCAGTATAATTTTTTACCTAACCAGGCCAAATCAACAATCCAAAACTCCCCAACAAACGCAGGTTAAAATAAATACTAGCTCGCTCGATCGCAATCCGAGCGATCCCCGACAACTAGCCAGTTTTCCCTGTTTTCTTTTTTCAGCTATTACCAGTTACATCTATTTCGATCGGTCTACGTAATTAGGAACCGCCAGTGACACCAAAAATACAGCCCTCTCAAACTCCAAACTCCCGCAAAAAATTACCAAAAATACCCTGGTTCGAGCGGTTCATGGCACTGGTCGCCCTAGGAAATTTAAGCCTAGTATTATTTGACATAAGTTACGTGTCCGGGCGAGATTTCTACTTCCGGCAACTGCCAGTTCTCACTCAACTATACGACCCCTTTAAAGGAATTCAACCCCACCGAGACACCCAGAAATATCTAGAAACCTTAGAAGAATTAAAAATTCAAGTAGAGCAAACAGGCTTGCCCTCCCCCGAAGTAGCAGCAAAATTGCAGGAAATAAACAATCTGAGCACGAAAATGATCGACGAAGATCCCTTTCGGGTAGCATCAAAAAGCGGCAGCCTAGAAAAAATAAAAGACCGGATGCGCGATCGCGCCCCGAATCCGCAAGACTCCGCTAAACAATCATTCCAAACATTCTGGAGCCCTGACTATTTAAACCAACAAGGCTGGCAAAAAGAAATCCAGTGGTTTGACGCCAAAATCAAGCCATTAATCGCCACCAACTATTACCGCACGATCGGAGAAAACGGCGAATTCACCGATAACTTCTGGCAAATCGACCTGCCATTTATTGCCATATTCGCGATCGAATTTCTAGCCCGTACCTACTCCATCAGCCGCCGCCACCGCAGCGTCACTTGGCGAGCAGCCATGCTCTGGCGATGGTACGACATCTTCCTGCTGCTGCCATTCTGGCGCCTGTTGCGAGTATTACCCGTCACAATTCGCATCCACCAAGCCAAAATGCCAGATCTCGAACCCATACGCACCCAAATCAGTCGAGGTTTCGTCGCCAACTTCGCCCAAGAACTGACCGAAGTAGTAGTAATTCAACTGATCAACCAGATGCAACAATCAATTACCACAGGCGAACTAACTCGTCAACTCTTTCAATCCCAAAAACAGCCCTATGTAGACATCAACAATATCAATGAAATAGAAGCGATCGCCACCCATCTCGTGCAAATAACCGTCTACAAAGTCCTCCCCCAACTCCAGCCAGACCTAGAAGCCCTCCTCCGGTACACTATTGAAAGCTTCCTCAAACAATCCCCCCTCTATCAAGGATGGAAGCAAGTACCCGGGCTGGGAAACCTGCCCGAACAGCTAGCAGAGCAATTAGTTGCAGAACTGTCAAAATTAGCCACTCTCGGCCCCCAAGATGCCTACGAAGCCTTCAAAATCGCCACCGAAGACCCCATAGGCATGAAACTCTCAAGCCAGCTAGTCCAACATTTCGGGCAAGCTTTAGGAGCCGAACTGCAACAGCAGCACACCTGGCAAGAAATACAACTGCTGCTGTGCGACTTCCTAGAAGAGTTCAAAATCAACTACATTCAGCGATTGAGCGAAGAAGACTTCGAGAAAATTTTAGAACAAGCCAAAGAACTGCAACGGATAGCCCCGCGTTAGGGCCTGTCATCAGTTGATCCCTAACGCAATAACCGCGAAGTAGATTGATCCCACAAAGTTGACTTTGGGCTTGTCGTAGCGCGCGGGAATGGCTCGATACTGCTTGAGTTTGGCTTCATAAGTTCTCAATCAAGTGGCGAGCTTTATAACGCTCTTCGTAAAAACTCCGCGCGTTCGCGTCGGAGATGAAACCTGCGTTGCAGCCTTTAGACCGCGAGTTATTCCCACTAATTAAGTTCTCAAAATTTATTTGAAAGTTTCCGGTTAAATCAGCACCCGATGATAGTGAGCCGTGAGGGCAAATTTCACAACTTGATTGCTAACTTTTGGTGGTAAGGATTTATACTCGTCCTTGGGTTTGACGATCGCATATAACTGTTTGAGATTTAAAGCATATCCCGCGTTCGACCCCGACTGAAAAAAGTGTGACCTCATGCAATAGTTAGCATGATTGTAGAGTTTTTTTGACAGGAAGGATAAGCGATCTAACCGTTGAAAAAATTGATGCTGTCTGTCTATTTAATGTCTTTCAACAACTATCATATTTTCTGGGGGCAGAAAACTTTTTTGGGTTGAGATCCGGTAATGTACGGTAAAATCCAGGGATTATCTTATCTAGTGCCACACCGCTTCCACGAACAACCGATTGTAGGCAGGATGTCGCACACACATAACCTTCACCTCCGGGCAACAAATCTTTGATCCTTTCCCACTGGTCATCCCCACCGGGCATAACGGCAACTTGTTCCTGGCGATCGAATCCTTGTAGTCAGTTGTATCTCTACTTTACCTTCCTTGACATCAACTGATGACAAACCCTAGCCTCAAGGATTTGAATAACCTTAAAATCCTTGCCAGCCATGTGTTCACCTATAATTCCCAATTCACTATTAAGCTTACATAGTTTCCCAGAAATAAAAGAATAGCCCTAACCCCTATCCTGTGTCATAATCCCCTCTGCAGCACCGCTTTACTTATTTTTTCTTCCGCTATTAGCAATTAGCCATTACCCTGCTGTAACTCCTGCAAATGAAACTTGCTTGAATTGTAAAGTTTCATGTGCGATCGGCATTGTCTACCAGAGTCATCTGCTGGGTTGTGCATCAAATCTTCAGCGCGGTACTGAGTTAGACCGCCCTTAGGGTTCTCAGCGGCCTGGCGTGTCATGTTTTTAGCGTTATATCAATTTATATGTAAGTTTGATGAAATTCTACTGTTGAGAGCCAATCTGTAAAGTAAAGTTAAAAACTACTACCAATAGCTCTAAACCCAGTAATCTATTAGATATGATTGCTAACAGCTTTCCTAAAGGCTAAAAAGTTTTACAACTGCTATAAAAAAAATCAGGCGCGTCAGCATCTTTAGTCAACTATAATTATAACCCTCTCCGAGAAAACACGTAAGTAGCCATGCTTGTTCAAGCAAGTTAGTGTCTAAAAATTTTCACTAACTATAAGAGATTGCTTTTCAATATATATTTCCTCAGCCTCATTGCACTAAATCCACTGAGATTTTTCAGCAAACTCGTTACCCCAGGAGTAACACAAATCCATGTCACACACCTCTGCAACCACTTTCTTATCAAACCGTTCTAAAAAAAAGGTGTCCCTGCGCCTGATTTTAGTATTCCCATTCGTTCTGCAAATCTTTGCAGCCGTCGGGCTGACAGGTTGGCTATCCTTACGCAACGGACAAAAAGCAGTCAACGAAGTTGCTAGCCAGTTGCGGAGTGAAATTACGGCCCGCATCCAGCAGCAGCTAAACACATACCTAGATACAGCCCTTCGCGTCAATCAACTGAATGCCAATGCCATTCGACTAGGATACTTAAATCTAGACGACTTAGAGAGTACAGAGCGCTATTTTTGGGAGCAACTACAAGCCTTCAATTATATATCTAATATGGGTTTTGCTACCAAAAATGGAGAGTTCATTGCCGTTGAACGTCTAGAGGATGGCAAAGTAATTTTTAAAATAGCAGACAAAGAGCATCGGAATGAACTTCATATCTATGACTCTGATAGCAAAGGCAATCAAACAAACCTCTTACAAGTCTCCCGTAACTATGATATACTCACTCGTTCCTGGTATAAAGATAGTGTACGCTTAGGCAAGCCGACATGGAGTAAGATTTTTCCGATTGTCGGTCAAAAAATGCTCTCGCTCCCCGCCGGATATCCCGTTTATGACGCAAGTGGTGAGCTAAGCGGAGTATTAGTTGCTAATTTTCTGCTCTCTTTCGTCAGTGACTTCCTGCACAGCTTAAAAATCGGACGTTCGGGAGAGACATTCATTATAGAACGTTCGGGACTTCTAGTGGCTAGTTCAAATCTCAAAGAGCCATTTATTACCAAGAATGGTGAAATCGATCGCCTGAATGCTTTAGACAGCAAAAATGATTTACTTCGGCTGACAACAGCGCATTTAAAAGAACACTTTGGCGACCTCACTAAAATTAACAGTTCTCAACAATTAGATTTTACTCTCGCCGGCCAGCGGCAATTCCTCCAAGTCATGCCATTTCAGGATAGCCGAGGCTTGGACTGGCTGATCGTGGTGGTAGTTCCTGAAAGGGATTTTATGGATCAAATTAACGCCAATACCCAGACTACCATTTTGTTGTGTTTGGGAGCCTTGGCGCTGGCTACTGTTTTAGGAATATTAACCGCACGCTGGATCACCCGCCAAATTATCCTTTTGAGCAAAGCTTCTAGGGCAATTGCGAGTGGAGAATTAGAGAAAAATGTGCAGATAAAAGGCGTAGAAGAACTAGAAGTTTTGGGTCAGTCTTTCAACATTATGGCCCAGCAGTTGCGCGAATCCTTTAAGGCGCTAGCCAAGACCAATTCAGAGCTAGAAATCCGAGTAGAAAAACGCACCGTCGAACTCACGGAAGCTAAACAAATCGCTGATACTGCCAACCAAGCTAAAAGTGAATTTTTAGCGAATATGAGTCACGAATTGAGAACGCCACTCAATGGCATTTTAGGGTACGCTCAAATCCTAGAACGATCGAACACGATGGCTCCGAAAGAGCTCCAAGGTATCAGTATCATTCACCAGTGTGGCTCCCACCTGCTAACCCTGATCAATGACATCTTAGACCTCGCTAAAATTGAAGCCCAGAAATTGGAACTGTACGCGAAAGATTTTCATTTTCCTTCCTTTTTGCAGGGAGTCGCGGAAATCTGCCGCATCCGAGCCGAACAAAAAGGAATTGCCTTTGTTTATCAACCCAGTTCTGAACTGCCTGCAGGCATCCATGCTGACGAAAAACGCTTGCGACAGGTGCTCATTAACTTACTGAGCAATGCAATTAAGTTTACCGAGTCGGGAGGGGTGACTTTTAAGATAGAACCTCTGGAAAAGGGGACAGGTGAAAACTTACAAAGCAATGAGCCAAAGCCAGCCTCACCAATTCACAAAATTCGCTTTCAAATAGAAGATAGTGGCGTTGGTATGACACCAGAACAATTAGAAAAAATATTTTTGCCTTTTGAACAGGTAGGAGACAGCAAGCGTCATGCGGAAGGCACCGGACTCGGTTTAACAATTAGCCAGAAAATTGTCGAAATGATGGGTAGTACAATTCAAGTAAAAAGTCAGTCAGGATCCGGCAGTGTTTTTTGGATAGATTTGGATTTACCGGAAGCGGGAGACTGGGCAAATACAGCCACGATTGCCAAGCTAGGAAAGCTAGTTGGCTACCAAGGTAGAAAGCAGAAAGTTTTGGTTGTGGATGACAAATGGGAAAATCTCTCAGTCATTGTCAATCTGCTCTCACCCCTCGGATTTGAAGTAACCGAAGCTAAAAACGGTCAAGAGGGTTTAGAAAAAGTAGAAGAGTTTAAGTTTGATATGATTATC
The DNA here is from genome assembly GCF_036702495.1 of Microcoleus sp. C2D2. Lineage (NCBI taxonomy): Bacteria > Bacillati > Cyanobacteriota > Cyanophyceae > Oscillatoriales > Microcoleaceae > Microcoleus > Microcoleus sp. C2D2. Next base: position 11,754 of record NZ_JAUBTO010000127.1, read on the forward strand.
ACTGACTTGGTGATGCCAGTGTTAGATGGCTTTGAGATGATGCGCCGTATCCGAAATTTGCCACACTATAAAGAAGTGGCAATCATTGCTTCATCGGCGAGTGTATTTGCTACCGATCAACATAAAAGTTTGGAGGGTGGAGCCAACGATTTTCTCGGTAAGCCAGTGCAGGCAGAAGAGCTATTTGATATCTTGCAAAAGTATTTAGAAATCGAATGGATATATGAGGAAGAAAAGCAGGAAGAAATCAGCACTATTTCCCTTGACTCTGCTCCTCCATCACTTTCTGAATCGACCTCTTTAATAGCTCCCCCGCCCGAAGAAATTGAAATTTTATTTGAACTAGCTATGAGAGGCAACGTAAAAGCAATTGTGGAGCGCAGTGAGCACCTAGAAAAATTGGATAAGCAATTTGTTTCCTTTGCTATTGAGCTGCGCCAGTTAGCCCAAGGCTATCAGGTGAAAAAAATCAAAGAGTTTATTAAATCCCACAGATTATAAAAATAATGAAGGTAGGCAATATGGAAACAAGCACCATCTTAATCGTCGATGACAACCCTAGCAATCTCGACGTGCTTTCTGAAGCCTTAGCTGGTTCTGGATGGGAGATATTGGTAGCAACTGATGGCGAAACTGCCATCGAACAGGCTGAATACAGTCAGCCTGATTTGATTCTGTTAGATGTGATGATGCCAGGAATTGACGGGTTTGAAACCTGTCATCGGCTGAAGGCAAGTCGGTTGACTAACGAAATTTCGGTGATTTTTATGACGGCTCTGTCTGACATAGGAGATAAAGTCAAAGGCTTTAATCTAGGGGCCGTGGATTACATTACTAAGCCTTTTGAACAACAGGAGGTGTTAGCTCGCGTCAATCTCCATTTAACACTGCGTTCTTTGACTAAAACTCTCGCACAGCAAAATCTGCTTCTCAAACAGGAAATTGAAGACAGGTTCGCAGCAGAAGCAGCGTTACATCAGCTCGCGCAGGAGTTAGAAAAACGGGTGGAAGAACGAACGGCTGAACTTTCTCAAGCTTTGGAGAATCTTAAAAAAGCTCAAGTGCAAATCGTTCAAAGTGAAAAGATGGCTTGCCTTGGTGAACTTGTAGCTGGGGTGGCTCACGAAATTAACAATCCAGTTAGTTGTATCTCCAATAATATCCCTATTGCCAAGGAATATATTGCCGATTTGCTCGGGATGATTCGGCTTTGCCAGCACAGCGTTACTTCGACATCAGAATTTGAGGATAAGTCGTTGGAGATTGAGTTAGATTTTATTGTTGAAGATTTACCCAAAATTATTGATTCAATGGCGGTCGGAACAGAGCGACTTTACAATCTTTCTATGTCACTGCGTAATTTCTCTCGGTTGGATACATCGGCACTAACGCCAGTGAATATTCACGATGGGCTAGATAGTACCTTATTAATTTTAGGGCATCGACTGAAAGCTAAAGGAACTTTCCCAGAAATTGCAGTGATTAAAGAGTATGGCGAATTGCCGCTAGTCGAGTGTTATCCGGGGCAACTTAATCAGGTATTTATGAATATATTGGCGAATGGAATTGATGCTTTAGAAGAGTATACAATAAGTTGTCCGCTGTGCGGGGAAAAGAAACAGAGCCGCAGTCCACAGATTCGGATCTGCACTGAAATGCTTGAGGGTGACAGAGTGGTGATTCGGATTGCTGATAATGGGGTTGGCATAAATGAGGAAGTAATGCAGCATTTATTCACGCCGATGTTTACTACTAAATCAGTGGGTAAAGGGACAGGTTTAGGTTTGTCTATTAGCCGTGAGATCGTAGAAGAAAAACATGGTGGTAAGCTGAGCTGCATTTCGTTGCCCGAAGGGGGGGTAGAGTTTGTAATTGAGCTTCCTATTCAGCATTAGTAATGGGGATTTTTTATGGTGAATCTTTATTTTGCTGTTTTGTCAATATACCGTTAATCATGCGATCGCCAATGTCTAATCTATTAATCACCGTCACTGTCAGTCGATTTGAGATTTGAGACGGGGGCGCGAGACGTTCGGCGAGAGGTTCGGCTCGCGCCCCCGTCTCGCCGTCGAGTCGCGCTCGCCGTCGAAGGATTTGAGATTTACTCCACACATGAATCTGGGAGCTTGAACTAGGGTCGAAAATTTTGGACCGATGGCGATTCCTGTCGTTCACAAGTATCCGTTTTTGGGCGGGGTCAAACTATTGGCTGCCTATGAAGAAGGATACGGCTTGTCCGAACTGAAATTAGAATTTCCCAAGGAAACTCCCGTATCGCAAGTCCTAGAACGCCTGAGTGCCTCACGCCTACTGTTCTAACTATGGGCGCTCGCACCCGTGAGCGGTATCAACCAGGAATTGGTTTTCGCCCCACCCCACTCCAAAACGGTGATGAAGTGGTCCTCATTCCCCCTGTCAGCTCTCCCCCTCTCCCCTCGGACACTCGCCCGAGGGCGATCGGTTTGTCACCGAGCGGGCGATCGAGCTAAACTGAGAACTGAGGCCTCCCTTCGATCGGAAGAAGTCCTCAAACTTCTTGGAAGAAATTGTTTTACCTAGGAGTGGGTCAAGCCCACTTTTTTTGTTGCATTAGTCGCAGGAAAAGAGCTCAGGGCGTCAGACTTGCAAGTTGAGGACCGATCCAGTAGGGGTAATCCCCCCGCTGGAGAGCCCCTGCAGGGATGTTGGCTAAGTCCCAAAGTTGAAGAGGAAAGTCGCAGCCACCTAATCAAACCACCTCAAAGCCAAGCAATCTCAACACCAAATTTTTCTTTGCCCGTATCCGAGTTCAGGAGTTTTAACTTAAGTATTCGATATGACTCATCCCCTAATCCCACAAATCATTGACTTAGCTACCCCCGTTGCGGAAACACTGGGATTGGAAGTAGTGGGAGCAGTGTTTCACACCAACCAAAATCCTCCCGTCTTGCGGGTAGACATCCGCAACCTCCAACAAGACACCGGTTTAGCCGACTGCGAGCGCATGAGCACAGCCCTCGATGCCGAGTTAGAGGCAGCCGACATCATACCCGATGCCTACGTGCTAGAGATTTCCAGTCCCGGAATATCCCGATTGCTCAGCAGCGATCGAGAATTCATTACCTTTAAAGGTTTCCCCGTGACAGTCAAAGCCACCGAACCGGACTCGCGAATCAAAGAGTGGAAAGGGCTACTCCTCTCCCGGGATGAAACAGCGGTTTATCTCAATCAAAAAGGGCGACAGGTTAAAATTCCCCGCCCTCAGATTGTCAAAGTTGAACTAGACGAAGGAAAGGAAAGGTAAAGGGAAATTTTGAGTTTTGAGTTTTGAGTTTTGAGTTTTGAGATTGCCTCGCAGCAAGCTGAAAACGCTTCGCTGCGAGTTACTTTTTAACAATCACATCTTTAGCAGCGGGTTGAATAGGAACAACAAATAAATTGTTACAGCACCCAGCTCCCCTTATCCTATCCAGTAACTCATCAATCATCTGCTATTGCTTTTACTCGAAAATTTCCCAGTACCAATTACCGATTACCAGTTACTTATTACCAAAGCAAAAAAGGAGTGTTTTATATGTCAATGGTTCCCCTGCCCGGACTAAAAGATATGGTCGAAGGTATTAGCAAAGAACGCAATTTACCCAAACACGCCGTCCAAGCAGCCTTGCGGGAAGCTCTGCTCAAAGGATACGAACGCTACCGCCGCACCCAAAAACTCGACCACTTCAGCGAAGAATACTTCGACAACTTTGATGTAGAACTCGACGCAGAACAAGAAGGTTTCCGTGTTTTAGCAAACAAAACTATTGTCGAAGAAGTCATCAATCCCGATCACGAAATCTCACTTTCGGAAGTGCAAGAAGTAGCCACGGAAGCTCAACCGGGCAGCATTGTGCTCGTAGACGTAACACCAAATCAAAAAGAATTTGGTCGCATGGCCGCCATCCAGACCAAACAAGTTCTCGCTCAAAAACTGCGCGACCAACAGCGCAAAATGATTCAAGAAGAGTTTAAAGATTTAGAAGAAACCGTTCTTCAAGCAAGAGTGCTCAGGTTTGAGAGGCAGTCGGTGATTTTAGCAGTCACCAGCAGCTTCGGTCAGCCAGAAGTAGATGCCGAACTCCCTAAGCGCGAACAGTTGCCTAACGACAATTACCGGGCAAACGCTACATTCAAGGTTTATCTCAAAAAGGTAGGCGAAGGCTCTACTAGAGGGCCGCAGTTACTTGTTTCCAGAGCCGACGCAGGTTTGGTGGTTTACCTGTTTGCTAACGAAGTACCAGAAATAGAAGACGGGGTGGTGAGGATTGTCGCCGTAGCTAGGGAGGCAAATCCGCCCTCCCGGCACGTCGGCCCCCGGACTAAAATAGCAGTTGATACTCTCGATCGCGACGTAGATCCGGTAGGAGCCTGCATCGGAGCGCGGGGATCGCGGATTCAGGTAGTAGTCAACGAATTGCGCGGCGAAAAAATAGACGTGATCCGCTGGTCTCCAGACCCAGCAACTTATATTGCCAACGCTCTGAGTCCCGCTAGAGTAGATGAAGTGCGTTTAGTTGCTCCAGAAGGCAGGAGAGCTCACATTTTGGTCGCTGAAGACCAACTGAGTCTTGCCATTGGCAAAGAAGGTCAGAACGTGCGCCTGGCAGCCCGCCTCACCGGTTGGAAAATTGATATCAAAGATATTGCTAAGTACGATCGCGCCGCCGAAGACACTAAATTGGCCGCAGAAGCAACCAGGCTCGAAGAACTAGCAGGCGACTACGACGCAGACGAAGCATCCGGCTTCGACGGCGACGAGGAAACCGCAGAATTTGAGGAAGAGGAGGCAGGCGCCACGGAGGAAACCGAAGCCGCCGTCTAAAAACTGTGACATTCACAATATTTTCTCTCGAAGGGAGACAAGGAGGACTTGTCCCCTACTCCCCCCTCTCCCCCTACTCCCCCTTTCACAAGAAATGAAACCGAACTACCGGTGCTGTGCAAGTTGTCGAAAAATAGCTCCTAAGGAAGCTTTTTGGCGAGTAGTCAGGCTCTATCCTTCTCATCAGGTACAATTAGATCGTGGCCTTGGCCGTTCGGCTTACCTTTGTCGGGAAGCCGAATGCCTCAAAGCAGCTCAGAAAAAAAATCGACTTGGGCGATCGCTCAAAGCGCCTGTGTCTGACGAACTGTACCAAACACTTTGGCAGCGTTTAGCCACATCTGACTGTAAATCTGACCGCACATCTGACACCATCCCGGGCCGGGCGAAAAACCGACAATAGTTCGGCCTCGACTGTATAAACCCTCTTGGCAGCCCTACCAGTAATTACCGGTAGCGCCAGCTCTAAAACCCCAATCCGATCTGCCCACCAGTCTGGAAAGATTTGTGTCAGATTAGATAAGGGTAGGGTACTAGCAGAGGTATCCTCAAGGTGGAAAGGCAAACTTTGAAGCTTGAGATAGTGGCTGTTGCCAAAATTCAGACTTCAGAGTTCCAAGTTCCCAAAAAGACTTGAGAATTCTCCAACCGCAGACTTCAGCGAGTTGCATCTTTTAGATAAAATTGCTGAGCGAGTACCAAAACCCTGATTCCTGACACTGAATCAATCACAGCGAATGATGTCGTCATTAGAACAAAAAATCACAATGTAAAAACTGGTTGGCACAAAAGAGGGCAGAGTGGATGAACAACGGCAAAGTAAGAATTTACGAATTATCACGGGAACTAAATTTGGATAATAAAGACATCTTGGCAGTATGCGAGCGGCTCAATATTTCAGTCAAGAGCCACAGCAGCACAATTACAGAATCCGAAGCAGAACGCATTCGCAAAACGGCTGAAAAATACGTAGCCAGCAGCCACTCTTCCCCCGGCAAGCCAGCTCCCCCCGAAAGAGCAGCAGCGCCATCTAGAGAATCTGGCCCTCACCCTAACGACCAACAAAAAAAGCAGCAAATTTTAGAAATACGCAGTCCAAAAGTACGGCCGGCTGGTGCTTCCTCCCAGCCTGCGGGCAACGAGGAGCAAAAAACCCAGCCTGGGGCAACCGTGGCAACTCCTCCAAAATCGCCCGCCGCTCAACAACTCCAGCCTCCAGCTAAACCAAATATCAATCGACCTGTACTGTCGAAGCCAAATGTCGCTGTCTCGGCGGCTCCGTCAGAAACAGTGTCGGAAACAGTGTCGGAAACAGTGTCGGAAACAGTAGATGCGATCGCGGAAACAACCGCGCACGCGGTGGCATCTCTGACACCTCAACCTTCATTGGAAAAGGCTCCAGAACGCACCAAGCAACCGCCGGTGGCCCCCCCCGGGCCGTCGGCAAAACTAACGTCGCCACCAGTCAGAGCGGCGTCCGAGTCGGCTAGCCGTACCCCACAAAATCTGGGAAACAAGCCGGTACTCAAACTTGCAAAAACCGAGCAAGAGCAATCAGAACAAGCAGAAACTCTGGAAGCGCCGGCTAAACCGAGCCGCCCCAGCAGACCTGCACCGTCCGCTTCTACCGAATCTCGCGACGCGCAAAGACCGCGCCGGGAAGGCGCTGGTGGCCCAGTAAAAACTCAACTGGCCGATCGACCCCAGCCCGGTGGCCCGCGCCGGAGCCTTGCTCCCGCAACGTCAGCTACCGGGCTGCGTAGCCGGGGCGGTGACACCGGAGCCTCCGGGGATGACACTGATGAGAATGAAGAAGATAATACGCCGTTGCTGGAGATTCCTCTCCTCAGCAGGCCAACTCTCCCTCGTCCTGCCAAAAAGACATCGGTCATTTGGGAAGAAGATGATGACGAAAACTCAGATGCTGCCAAAGCTGCCAAGGCTGTTAAGGCAAAACGTTCTCGCCTCAAACCCATAGACGAGGATGACGATGACTTAGAAAATGGCTTGGATCTGCCAGCACCAGTCACGGTCAGCCTGTCCCTAGCCCGCCCAGCTAAAGCGAAGGGACAAGCAGCACCCAAGTCAACACCAACTCCGGGCGCACCCGGAAGCAGCGGAAAAAATAAGAGACCGGGCCCTTCTCACGATAAAAGTTCTTCTTCAGGTTCGAGCGGGGGACGCGGCAACCGGGGCAAAACAGCAGAAGCTAAGGTAGAACGTCCAGAAAAGCTGTATCTAAGCAGGCCGATGACCGTTCAGGAACTAGCAGTTACTCTTGCTGTTCCCGAAACCGAAATTATTAAGCGGTTGTTCTCTAAAGGCATTGCGGTCAACATTACCGAAACCCTGGACATTCCAGCGGTGAGGATGGTAGCCGAAGAAATGGGCGTAGAGGTGGAAACCCCAGAAAAAGTAGCCCCAGCTATCAAAGTGATCGAGATGCTGGACGCAGCAGATTTGGAATACCTCGAACGCCGTCCGCCAGTGGTAACGATTATGGGACACGTGGATCACGGCAAAACTACCTTGCTCGATTCGATCCGCAAAACAAAGGTAGCTCAGGGAGAAGCTGGGGGGATTACCCAGCACATCGGGGCTTACCACGTGGATGTGGAACACGATGGCAAAAGCCAGCAGGTGGTATTTTTGGATACGCCCGGCCACGAAGCCTTTACAGCGATGCGGGCTCGGGGAACACGGGTTACGGACATCGCCATCTTGGTGGTGGCGGCCGACGACGGTGTGCGACCCCAGACAATTGAAGCGATCAGCCACGCGAAAGCGGCGAAAGTGCCAATTGTCGTGGCTATCAATAAAGTAGACAAGGAGGGTGCTCAGCCGGAACGGGTGAAGCAAGAGCTTACTGAGTACGGCTTGGTCGCAGATGACTGGGGCGGCGATATCACGATGGTGCCAGTCAGCGCGATCCGAGGCGAAAACCTGGATACGCTGTTGGAAATGATTCTGACAGTCGCGGAAATGGAAGACCTCAACGCCAACCCGAACCGACCGGCTAAGGGTACTGTGATTGAAGCTCACCTCGACAAGGCAAGGGGGCCTGTGGCAACTCTGCTGGTGCAGAACGGCACTCTGCGAGTGGGCGATATTGTGGTCGCAGGCTCGGCTCTGGGCAAGGTGCGCGCAATGATCGATGACCGGGGCGAACGCGTAGAGCAAGCAACTCCATCCTTCGCGGTGGAAGTGCTGGGGCTGCGGGAAGTTCCTCGCGCCGGAGATGAGTTTGATGTCTTCGCAAACGAAAAAGAAGCTGCGGCGATCGCCTCTGGAAGAGCTACATCCCAACGAGATTCCCGCCTGCTGCAAGGTGGTCGGATCAGCCTCAGCGGCTTCTCTCAACAAGCTAAGGAAGGCGTTCTCAAGGAACTCAACTTGATTTTGAAGGCAGATGTCCAAGGCTCCCTCGAAGCAATTGTCGGCGCTCTGACTCAACTTCCTCAAAAAGAAGTTCAACTCCGACTGCTGCTATCTGCTCCTGGGGAAATTACAGAAACGGATATTGACCTGGCAGCAGCCAGCAATGCTGTGATTATCGGGTTCAATACTACTCTGGCCACCGAGGCTCGCCTCGCGGCCGACCAAGCGGGCGTAGACGTGCGGGAATACAGCATCATCTACAACCTCTTGGATGACATTCAAGGGGCGATGGAAGGTCTGCTGGAACCCGAACTGGTGGAAGAACCTTTGGGTCAAGTCGAAGTGCGCGCTGTCTTCGCGATCGGTCGCGGGGCTGTGGCTGGATGTATGGTACTCTCTGGCAAAGTCATCCGTAACTGCAAGGTGCGGGTGCGCCGGGGCAACAATGTCGTTTACGAAGGTGTCCTCGACTCCCTCAAACGGATGAAGGAAGATGCCAAGGAAGTCAATGCTGGCTTTGAATGCGGCATTTCCTTGAGCGGGTTTAGCGACTGGGCGGATGGGGATATGATTGAAGCCTACCGGATGGTTACTAAGCGCCGGACTCTATCTCAATAGTTTTGAGCTGTGAGTGTTGAGTTGGAAGAGAAGTTTTGAGTGAAGGCAACTAAATTGCCGATCGCTCGCCACTATTCTCTTCACTCAATACTCCCAAACTCATCACTCGCAACTTTTGTGTTTAACTTATAGCAGAAGGAAGAAAGTTTTAGTTATCTAGGAGAAAAGGAAGAAGGTTTTAGTTATCTAGGACAGAAGGAAGAAGGAAGAAGGTTTTAGTTATCTAGGACAGAAGGAAGAAGCAATAAAAGCAAAGATGTCAGCAATTAACAACGTCCTAATCGTCTTGGCTGTTGCTGAAAATTCAAAATTCAAAACTAAAATAAGACTTACGCAAAGCAACCGAGTTTCTCCCCAAAATGCTGGGTGGGATCGCGAGATATGTACTATTCGCAGCGGGTTTCTGGGTCAAGAGTGGGTTCCTGGCTGTCAAAACTCAAAATTCAAAACTCATAACTCATAACTATTTAAAGTGCGTTCTTTTTGGTCAGAGCCTTTTTTGTGGATTCACCTTTCTGGGGCGGCTGCACTGCCGATTTTCCTGGGACTGTGCTTGCTGGGACTCGCAGTGGGTTCTCCCCTCCTCCCTGTCTGGTTAGAAATGTTTTTAGTGGCTGTAGCAGGTATTGTTCCTGTGCTGTGGATGCAGTGGTTCCGCCCTTTTTACATTTTTAGTATTTTAGTTGTGGCGGTGAAACCGCAGAATTTAACTTCTTTGCAGCACCGGATTCTGACTCGGTTTAAAACTAACTTAAATAAAGGACTTGCTCTATTTGTGGCTGTTTTGCTGGCAGTAATTTTGTGGCAGCTCTACCGATTCGCTCCCCTCGCGGCTTCGGTGGCTCCCTTTCCTCCTTCCTGGCGGTGGGCTGGATTGTTGTTGGCAGCTTCTGCTTTTTTAGCTAGCAATTTGTTTTTGCAGGTGTCTGCTAGTGTCATGGCGGTTTTGCTGACGCCGGAATCAGAATTTGCAGCGACAAAGCCTCATGTGTTAGAAAAAATTCGGCAGGATTTTACGATCGCGCCTTGGCAAGTCGATCGACTTTTGCCGGCTTTGGCAGCCGAGACAACTGCCGCTGTTGCTGCACCCGCAGAGTCAATTGAGCCAGCATCCGGCATAGGGAATTCGTCAGCCGGCAGTATTGTCAACCCAAAACCTGCTGACACCAACGGCGTTACATTTCTACCCGAACAGTCGAGCGAAAAAAAGTGAAATAAATAATTAAGATGGGCACAATTGTAATTTAAGCTACTTTACTTTGGACAGATATATGCTGTAAAAAAAATAGGTGATGCCCCTCTTCTGATTGAGATTATTAATAGTCTTAATATTTAATTTTTAATCGCAGGTTGTGGATATTTTATATGGGCTATCTGGAGATAAGAATCTATAATAGAGAGTGTCAAGGTAAGCTTTCAATGCTTACAGGGGATTAAAACAGAGGTATAACAATATGGCGAATTATCTACCGATCGCAGAAGAACCTCAAGCCGCAGAGCCGATCGAGCTGTGCGAAGATTCTGAAATCTGGGGCAGTCTCAAATCCGCGATCGGCGCAAGTTCAGGATTTCAACGCTGGCAGCTAGAACTCAATTTTGAGCGTCAGCAGCAAAATGCCACCATCGATCAGCAGGTTCGGTCCTATCTGCGGGAAACTTTAGAAACTTTGGCTTACTGAATGCCCTAAAACCAAATATTGTCACGGTTTGTGAATTTTAGAGCCCAATTCTGCTGGCATCCCCTCCAATATGCTATGTGAGTGCCGACAATAATTGTCGATCGCAACTTCGGATCTCAAATTGCAGGGGACAGTATTTCTCCTTTCTTAGTCGGGATTAATTCCCGCATTCTACTTGCAGCACACTCTCAGAAAAATTCCGACAAAATTAGCCTCAAACCCCCCATACAAAGCGACTGCGGCCGCTATCTATTGACGTGCCTTTTGCCGAAACTCTTTATAATCAGACTGAAGCCAAATAAAATTAATAGTTTTAGAGTGGCAGTACATCAAACCGTCCACATAAACCTGATAACACATCTTTGGCACCCTAAGTCCTATGTATACTTTATAACCAGAGTTGAGGAAAATGCGCTTAGTCATAGCGGAGAATGCCGGCGATTGCGCAGAAGCCTTTGAGCGCTTGGCTCAAGGGGGAAGCGAAACATACTACGCTCAAAAATATTCTGTTGATGCTGTTACCGAGACGGCAAAACGAGCGGAGTCAGTAACGGTTATTTGTTGCAGGACACCATAATTTAAGGTTCAGGTTCTAGAAAACGGCGTGCGGGCGATCGGTTGCGGATTTAAGGACAAAATTAATTCCCAAAAATTGATCGAATTAATTGCTGCGAAAAATCCGAATCACTTAATCATGCGGACGCTTCTTCCAGAAGTTTTTAAGTGGGCAATTAAAAACAAAATTAGAACCATCGCTGTATTTGCAGAATCTATTGCGCCAACAACTTGGCGAAAGAAAATTCGCAACTATTTCCTCGCTAAGTTGTTGAATAACAAGCAAATAGAATGGGTTGGGACTTACTGCCTTACTTCATCTTTATTGTTCAAAGAAATTGGAGTCAAACCAGATAAAATAATTCCTTGAGACTTCCTGTAAGAGAGCGATCCCGGTTCTATTTACCGAAAAAAATTCCTGTTAGCATCAAAAACTTGAAACTATTTTACGCTGGTTTATTAATACAAAGCAAGGGAGTTGGCGATATCTTAAAAGCCGTAGCCAAGTTAAGAGAGCGGAATATATCAGTCCACTTAAAAATGGCAGGTATCGGCGAAGAAGAGTTCTTTTACCAGCGAGTCGAACAGTTGCAAATTAAAGATTATGTAGAATTTCTGGGATTATTGCCAAGTCAGACTGTAGAACATTTAATGAGAGAATCCGATCTCGTGTTAGTTACTAGCAGGCATGAATATCTCGAAGGCTTTCCCCTGACAATTGAGCACGCTTTGCGCAATAGAACACCGATAGTAGCTTCGGATCGCCCGATGTTTAAAACCTACTTGAAGCACGGCGTTAATTCCATGATTTTTGAGGCGGGGAACTCTCTGGCTTTAGCAGAATGTATCGAAAAACTAATTTCGGATTCAGCGCTTTACCACAATCTTTCTGTCGCTTCTCACTCAACCTGGTATAAGTTGCGCCTGCCTGTCAAATGGGCTGAATTGATCGATCGCTGGCTGGAGGATTCTCCTGAAAGCAAAGAGTGGTTGTTTGAAAAACGGCTGGCTTCTAAATACTACAATCAAAAATCAAGCAGATAATTAGGTTAACCATTTGCGAGTTCCGGTTCAAAATGCCTAGGAAGTTTCCCAACTAAGCTTAAGATCGTTATCTTGCACTCATTTTAGATTTATTAAAACAACCCCTAATATCAATTCCGGTTACACCGGAATGATGGTCCGTTGGGAGTTGGGAGTCGTCCGTGGGGGAATGTGGAATTATTGACCTTGACTCGATCGTGCCCATGCAACCGGAAACGATATAATTACTTAGCTAAGGAAAGCAGTTAGGGGTTGTTTTAATCGCGACTTGCTTGAAAACTTTAGCCTGCTGTTGCTAAAGCTGGATTCTTAGTTTTGCAGATCGCCAAACACTTTTTAACAGTCGCAATTATATCTTCCACATCTGCATCTGTTAATTTTGCCGAAATCGGCAAGCTAACTGTATGCCGCCCGATGTAGCTCGCATTCGGATAGTCTTGCGACTGCCATCCCAACATTTGTTGATAGATTTTTAGGATGTTCCGGCATACTCATGTAATGTACGCCGACACCGATATTTTTAGCATTGATAGCGTTGAGAAACTCGTCGCGGCTGATTCCTGCTTTGGCTTCATCTACCAGAATGGTGCACAGGTGATAAGCATGAATTGTATCCGGTTCGGGGTTCGCGGGCAAAGTAATCGGCAGATCCGCAAATGCTTCGTTGTAGCACTGCCAAATCTGCTCGCGCCGCTTCCAATAAGGAGCAACTCGTTTCATTTGATGAATGCCGATCGCAGCTTGCAGATCCATCATATTGTATTTAAAACCGACTTCCACCACTTGGTAGTGCTTGTAACCCGAGTCTCCGAAGCGCTTCCAAGCATCTTTGCTCATACCGTGCAGCGCTAAAATTTTGAGCCTGTCGGCGTCTTCTTGACGGCCGACGAGAATCATTCCTCCTTCACCTGTCGCGATATTTTTGGTAACATAAAAGCTGAAGCATCCGAAGTCGCCAAATGTGCCTGCTTTCCGTCCCTTGTACTCTGTTTCGATCGCGTGAGTGCAGTCTTCAATTAACTTCAAGTTGTGACGGCGAGCCATCTCGCAAAGCGCATCCATGTCACAGGGACGGCCTGCAAAATGAACCTGCAAAATTGCTTTTGTTTTTGGAGTTATTTTAGCTTCGACTTGAGCGGGGTCAAGATTCATTGTCACCGGATCTACATCCGCCAGTACCAGTGTTGCGCCTGCGTGAATAATCGCATTAACTGTGGCACAAAAAGTCATCCGAGTAGTAATGACTTCATCCCCCGGTTGTAACAAAGCAGCGAACATGCTCAAGTGCAGTGCCGCCGTACAGGAATTGACTGCTATCGCCTACTGGGAACCTTTGTAAGCTTTGAAGTCATTTTCAAAACTCATGACTTTAGAGGCTGTACCGAACCAACCTATTTTGATGGTTGACACCACTTCTTGAATTTCAGTATCTTCGATCGCCGGAGCACCGAAAACCAAAAAACGGTCTTTTGAACGAATATAGCGATCGCAAATCATTCATAAATCGATCGAGGGTTCGATCGAGCAGTAGTTTCATGAGAATGTTGGCTCAAAA
>NZ_JAUBTO010000128.1:0-25019 GCF_036702495.1 Microcoleus sp. C2D2
TGACTAATGACTAATGACTAATGACTAATGACTAATGACTAATGACTAATGACTAATGACTAATGACTAATGACTTCCGCTTCCTGATTGTTAATTTAAACTACTTATTTTCCCTGGTTGATTTTCTAGGCACAATGTGGTTATAGCCGCCGCCGGTATTGGTTTGCTAAACAAGTAACCCTGACCCATATCGCACTGATGCGACTGCAAAAATGCCAACTGTTCTGCTGTTTCCACTCCCTCAGCAACCACCTGTAAATTCAGGCCCTGTCCCAAGGAAATCGCCAGTTTCACAATAGTAGCACCGCTGCTGCCGTTCACCAAATCGGCCACGAAGGATTTGTCTATTTTTAAATTATTGAGCGGAAAGCTTTTCAGAGACCACAGCGAAGAATAACCGGTGCCAAAATCGTCCAGAGAAATTTTAATTCCCATTTCCTGCAACTGCTGCAATACCGACACCGTAAAACTCACATCTGTCATCGCAAGGCTCTCGGTAATTTCTATTTCTAAATACTCGGGATTTAACTTGGTTTCTGATAAAATTTCAGCGATGGTTTGTACCATGTTAGGTTGCAGAAACTGCCGGGCTGATAAATTCACAGCTATCCGCATCGGCGGCAATCCCAGTAACTGCCACGCTCGATTTTGCAAGCAAGCAGTCCGCATCACCCATTCGTCCATTTGGCAGATTAATCCTGTTTCCTCAGCTAAGGGAATAAATCGATCGGGAGAAATCAAACCGCGTTCGGGATGCTGCCAGCGAATCAGAGCTTCCATGCCGACTATTTGGCTGGTATTTAAGTTTATTTGCGGTTGATAGTGCAGCACAAACTCGGATTTTTTCAGAGCTTTGTAAAGATGATTTTCTAAGTTAAGATCCTCGGAGACTTTACTGCCGATCGCCCGCGTATAAAACTGATAATTATTCCGACCTTTCTGTTTAGCTTTGTACATCGCAGCATCAGCATTTTTCAGCAAAGTTTCTGCATCTTCTCCGTCGTAAGGAGCCAAAGCAATTCCCAAGCTCGCCTTAGTATAAAGTTCTCGACCATCAAAATCAAAAGGAGTGCTTAAACTCTGGATAATTTGCTGACAAATCTTAGCTGCTTCATCAGGGCTGTTGATATTGTACAGCAGCACAGTAAATTCATCCCCGCCCCAACGGGCGATCGAATCCCCCGCGCGCAAACACTTAGCCAAACGCCGAGATACACCTTGCAGCAACAAATCGCCCACTGGGTGTCCGAGAGTATCGTTAACATTTTTAAATCTATCCAAATCTAGAAAGATCACCGCCAGCATTTCTGCGTTTTGGTGAGCGCGAGCTAAAGCTAAAGACAGCCTTTCATTAAACAGCAATTTATTAGCTAAACCAGTTAATTGGTCGTGAGAAGCTTGATGTCGGATCATCGCCTCGACGCGCCTCTGCATTGCAGCCATGTACAGGTGAGTTCCTAAAGATTTTGCTAGCTTCTGTTCCTCGCTGCTCCACTTTTTTGTTTCGCCGGTTTTGATTTCTTTCCATGCTGCAAATGACTTTCGGGGACGATCGCTCCGGGTGTCGGAACTGCAACGGCCCGCCCACACAATTTCGGTTTCTATAGGGCTGCGAAAAATCGTGAGACAGCCGATGCACTGTTGGCCGTATTGCAGCGGTATTGCCAAAAACGATCGAATTGAAGCTGCCAGAAAATTTGCAGATAAAGATTTGAGTTGAGGTTCTTTAGAAATATCGGAAATCGCGTAGAGGTGGGGTACGATTAAACTGGAAATATTTTTGTCAATTGAACTGAAATGCTGGGAATATACATTTTCATAAACACCTAATTGGCTGGGATCGGGAGTTTTTGCTCGATCGTCTTGGCTGGCCAACCCCATGATCTGCTGCCAAAACGGGCAGAGTTCAAGGTCGAGATCCGCAGGCTGCTGACCGCAGGTATAAAGTAAAGCCGGCCGGTCGCCAAACTCGGCTGCAATGTAAAGTCGCCCTCCCGAACCATCCAAATGCTTGACAGTTTGTTGGAGAACTGCTTGCCGAATTTCGTTTAGTTCCAGAGGAGAATGCAGCAAACTGGTAATTTGGTTGACAACGGCTTCGTCGCGCGCTTGCTGTCGAGCTTGACTGAGCAGAAAGGATTGGGCGATCGCAATTGAAAGTTGATCCACAAGCAACTGCACCATTTTCAATTCTCTCGCGCTAAACCGTTTCGGTAGGCTGTGGTGACAGGCCAACAGCCCCCAAAGCTGATTTTGATGCAAAATCGGCACCGTCAGAGCAGAACGGGCCCCCATAGCCTTCAGATATTCAGCGTGACAGGGGTCTACAGGACCATAGCTAATATCTTCAACTGCTAAAGTTTTGCCTGTTTCGAGACAATCTAAGCGATTAATTGTTTGATGCTTCAATTCCACATCTACAATCACTCGCTGCCGCGCTTTGAGAAACATTTCCCGGGCACTATTGGGAATGTCGCCTGGTGGAAAGCGCAAACCAAGCAAAGATGGCAAGTTGTCGGCGTTGGTGGACTCAGCAATCACCTCGCCGCTACCGTCGGCCTCAAAGCGATAAACTTTTACGCGATCGCTCCCTAAAAAACTGCGGATTTCTCGGGTAGTTGTCGTCAAAATCTCTTGCAGTTCTAAAGAGTTGCGGATGCGATTGGTAATTCGATTCAGTAAAATCTCTTGTTCTAAAGTCGATTGTGACATTTGTCTAACTTTTGTGCGGGGCATCCCTTTTGATCTCTAGGGCTGTTGACAGCATTTTTGCGACCCACAGTCTTAACTCGCCCTGTATTATACATTACAACACTTTCGCCACATCTATTGAATTAGACCCAACCCGGGAGCGAGAAACTCGGTTTCTGGGGATATTTCTGGTTTCTGGCCAAATTTCGCCCAGAAACCCGGTTTCTCACAGCAGTTAGAAGGCCAGGAATCAGCGATCCGACAAGTAGTGAGGACTCAAGTTCGATCGAGTTCGATCGCGGCTCAAGTTCTTACTAAAAAACAATTGCACAGTTACAAAACACGAGATAAAGAGAAACCGGGTTAACGAACGAGCATTCTGGCTCAAGAGCGCAGAATGCTGGTTAGTTAACCCGGCTTGTAAGTATTTATACCCGGAAAAATGGCGTTAAGCCGACTCCCAAATTTCCCGAATTCGATCGGGTAAAAAGCCCGCTATTTCCTGAATTCGCTCCTCGGACAGCTCATCCTTCGTTGCCGAAAATACAGCGGCGATCGCAGTTTCCGGTTTTACTCCCGAAGGAAGTGAGCCTTCTAGTTCCACCCTCCGTGCAAACAAATTGCCATCTATCCCCAAAGGTGCAGGCGCGCCGGTCAAAGGTTGACGTATCCGGCTGAGCAATCCCACCAGCGGATTGGTATCTTTCCAGAGGTCTGCTATTTCTTGTTGCAGGGTTTTGTCATCCGTAGGCAAAACTTCTGTGTGCAGTTCAGATTCCACGTGCTCGATGGCTTCTTTTGTCATCACATCGCGCATGACCCGGTACACTACTTCGGTAATGTCGCGGGCATCAAAAATATCCTCCAAGTGACCTTTTAGCATCACTTTTTCCAAAAACGGCATATCCTTTGAAGCGATAGGAACTGCCGATCCTTCGTGGTGGAGCGACTTCGGAGGATTCGTCTCCATTTTCTGTAACAGTTTGCGGCCTTTTTCTGTTAACTCGGCTTCTTGAAATGCCACTACAGGCGGCAATAACTCAGCTCCTCCGTAAGGCTGTCCACTAAAATCCGCTTTGATAAATTCCCTTTGGTTGAGGTAGTCCAAATGACCGAGCAATTCCGCTTCCGCCACCGGGTGACCGACATATTCTTCGGCTGCGTTCCTAATTTCCGACTCTCCCCTGCCGTTTCCGCTGCCAATCTTTTTGAGCAAAATGTAAGTCAGGTCGTCTCTGATTGGAATTGTCATCAAAACCTCCTAGGTTAATATCCGGTAAAGCTCAAGTAAAAACTGAAGCTTTTTACTGGCTTAAATTGTGATGATTACTACTTAAAAACATTGAAGTATAAACCCGAGTAACAAGTATCTCTCAGCAGGTGGAAGTTGTGAAATTTAAGTGTCTCTTAGAATCTTCCTTTAGGTAGATCCATGTATGGGAACCAACCTCTAATCTAGTGATTATCCTGAAAAGCTGCCGTCACTCTTCAATGCTATTAAGCGAGGATGCTTTATTGGTAATAGTTGCCGTATTAATTGCGTGTGGTTACCAAGGCTGATGCACCGATAGCGCCTAAGTTGGTAATTTGTGCTGGGATAGGTACAATTAAGCAGATGCTATGGGATCGATCGACTGCGGTCGTCTTTGCCCAGCTAGCAACGATATTGTACAATCGGGCTAGACTGAAGACTAGCGATCTGAGAGCTACAGAGACGAGCCAATCTGTTTCAAGTGCCCGAGCGCCACTTGAGGAATGCCTCGGTAATTTTTTTTTCGGTCGTTGTTCGCTGATTGTTTGATCCTTGTTCGCTCGTTGTTCGATCGTTGTTCGCTCGGTATTTATGAACTACCCTACTTGGAAGAATAATTTGGAATCCTCATCTTTAAATAGCGGTCAATCGGGGGTGGACAAGCGTCCTTTAGTGTTGGCTGTAGACGACAATCACGACAACTTAGAGCTGCTGACACAAATACTCGATTTATTCGGCTGCGAGTGCATGGGAGCCGTGGACGGGTACGCAGCTCTTTCAGCCGCAGTCGATCGACCTCCCGACCTAATCGTACTAGACATTTGCCTGCCGGATATAGACGGTATAGAAGTAGTAAAGCGCATCCAAGAAAACGCCGAGCTCAGACATATTCCGATTGTGGCGGTCACAGCACTAGCAAAACCAGAAGACCGCGAGCGGATTCTCAAAGCCGGCTGCGTTGAATACATTTCTAAACCGTTTAACATCAAGGATTTAGAAACAATTATCCGCGAGCACCTCAACTCTCCGATGCTTCTGGTTGAGTTTTAGACTTAGAACTAGAATCGCGAACTTTAGGTGCAGACTCCAAAATTGCGATCGTTCCGGTGCGACCCGTCTCCAAGGTCGCATCGCTGAGCAAATCAGTTACTCCCACACCCAAAACCTCTTTGATTAAGTCTTTCAGTTGCAATTCTAGGGCTGATTCTAGTTGCGATCGCACCTGCAAAGCCAAATCTTGGTTACCGTTCTGGGCCAGCAGCTTTTCTGGTTGAGTAACCCCATTTTCGATAACAATTATCAATTTGTTATCCAAAAGATGACATACCGCATGACTCGTTTGTAGTCCGAGTTGAGAACGGTACAAAGCTTGAATCCCCTGCGAAAGACTCCGTTCTAATTTCCCGCGAGTAGGTTCTAAGGTTTCCCCGGTCATATTTTTTAGTAAGAGCAAGATAACTGAAAAAAACACTTATATTATAGAATAAGGAAGGAAGGCAACGGGCAAGGTACGGCATTAACGGATAAGAAGTCAGAACGCAATATAAGAACTCATGCTTCAACGCTTAAGAACGTCATCATCATCAGAGCGATTCCTAAGCCCCAGCGCATCTAAATTTTACAGTCAAGTAAGATGAAATGATGGTGGGGTGGGCCAGGGAGCCCGCCCGAAAAATACAACGCAAGATTCCCAACAGCTTATAACAGTTAACAGTTAACAATTAACCGTTAACTGTTAGCTTTTAGAAATAACCGTCGCGCTAGCCGACAGAAACTTGATTAGTTTCCACCCCAGTTGCACCTTTAACACCTTTAGCAATTGTCACCAACCTGTTGACAATTTCCTGACTGGGAACTGTACCTTTGAGAACCACCGTAGTGCCATGTTGAGCCACATAAACAGTCTCAATATCCGCAACATCTGGATTTGCATCGAAAGCCTGAGCCACCCGTTTAGCTAAACCGCTTTGATCGTATTCTCCATTCAATCCCATGCGTTCCGGCGGGATTGTCTGAGCGCTCGCAGCAGGCTGAGCTTGAGATTGAGCTTCAGCTACAGGTGCTTGGTAAGCAGGAGCGTCAACAGTTTCTTGATTTTCAAGTTTTTCTAAACCAAACAATCTTTTTAGCCAACCCATAGAGTTTGTCCTCCCACAAAGTTTGTGTTAATTGATGTGTTAATTGACAACTTAATTGACGAGTTAATTGACTGTAGCCTTGTCGCCGTGCAATTGTTATTCTCAATACCAGGAATTACGATCGCACTCTTTGACGCAGAAACCGGATTTTTCTACAAAAAACTCTCGTTCCAGCCATCCGCCCCGGTAGAAAAACCCGGTTTGTTGAGTTTGGTGCGCCAGTCCTAAATACAATTTACTGTTGTACAACTACGCCGCTCATCTGCCTGGAGACATAAATTCTCCCGCGCTCAAACAAATACCTGCGCTGACGATTCCGGCAAAACAAACTTAAACCCTTCTTCCCCAACTTCTAGAATTTTGTTGTACATCAACTCGTGCCAAGTTCCCACAGCCGGAAAGTTAGGAATGCTGTTACCAGATAGATAAGTATCCGAAAAATTGGCGACCACTACTGCTCGCGTTCCCTCATCGCTCCAGCGGTAGTAAGCGAGCACTTTGGTTTCGGCATTTTCGGGGAAAAATTCAATATTTTTAGTGTAAAGTGCCGGAACTTTTTCCCGCAGCAGAATCACGTGTTTGTAGTATGCCAACAACTCATGATATCAAATCCGTTAGCATCGGAATAGTAAATTCGAGTTGACAGTTGACTGTTGACAGTCAACTGTCAACGGTCAACTGTCAACGGTCAACAGTCAACATCATTCCGGTGTAACCGGAAATGATATGATTTGGGTAATTTTTCAACAAAGACCATAGCAGTTTGTTCGGCTGGTTGGGAGTTTGCCGAGTAAAGTGTCCAAACTCTTCGCCCATCCACAGCATCGGTATTTTTACTGCTGTTACTAACAAAACCGCTCCGAATTTAGCTCGTTTAAAAGCCAATACGCTTGGGTTAAAACTGTTTATTCCTCCCAGATCCCTTGCAGCATCCCCCTTAATACGGGGGACGCAAGAATAAGTTCTTGTCCCCCCCGTATTAAGAAGGGCTAGGGGGGATCGGGCTCGGGCCCAAGCGTATTGGTTTAAAAGCAACTTCTCGGTCGAGAGTCCGAAAGCTTGCTGCCGCCAGCAAGTGGTCGCGGTCGTGACTGGCTAAATAATTGATAACATTAGTTGTTTGTTGATAGCCTTGTTGTTTGGCATCCAGAACTAGCTTGAGCTTTTCGATATCGAAAGTATTCCCCCCGAGATTTTCTCTGGCAAAAATGCGAAAACTTTCGTGCCAGCACCCTCCCTCGGCTCGTCCGCAGCTAAGCTGTTGCGGCATTTAAATTGTCTGTCAAAAAAAAATCAAAGTCTTGTGGGGTGTCCCGCCCGCCCTGAATATACAATTTAAATGCGCGACAGCTTACGAATTCAGGAAGTTCGGGAATGTGTTCTGCTATGTTTTGACACTCCCCAACAATCAGGCACGGGGATTCTTAGATCTATGAGCCAACTTGCTGAGACAGGATCGCTCCCATCAAAGTAGAGGTCGATCGATTTTAGATTTGAGATTTGAGATTTTAGATTGAAGCATTGACAAGGCCCAAAAACGGATACCGTGCCACGTACTTAAGTCGTGGAAAGATAAAAATTTTAGACGCTAGTTCAAGCTCCCAGATTTATCTGTGGGGTAAATCTAAAATCTAAAATCTAAAATCTAAAATCTAAAATCTAAAATCGACTGACCCCACGGATAAATTCGGGGGGCAAGTTTCATCGGATACAGGTTTTTTATTTCTGGACGGATGAATCCGGGGGCTTGTATCCTGGATGCTTTCGGTCAATCGATTTTAGATTTGAGATTTTAGATTAAAGAATTGAAGCATTGACCCCACGGATAAATTCGGGGGGCAAGTTTCTCGGATACAGGTTTTTTATTTCTGGACGGATGAATCCGGGGGCTTGTATCCTGGATGCTTTCGGTCGATGTTCTAACTGAATTTTAGTGCCGAAATAACCTCTGTAATCTTTTTCTAAGGCAATTTCTTCCCATACCGAAAAGGAGCCAGCAGCGTAGCTGCTTTGTTGTTGGAGCCAAGAGTTTCAATTCAATTGCAGCGGCGATGAATACCTTGTTTGCAGAACTTAAAACTGTGATTAGTATTGATTTTTACCATTTTGCAAATATGTCGCCATCGTTCTTAAGAGTTAAACCTTTGACTCTTATGTTGTCAGGTGTCCAGGGACGCGGCCGGAGGATTTAGTAGTACACATCCTACGGATTGAGTAACGTGCGCCCCTAAGCACCCGCAGACCAGATTTAAATCAATCAAAAATGTAGCTAAAGTAACTAAAAAATATTAAGCGCTGTTTATGAAAAGTAATTTAACTTTTGATAACTAGATAAATCGTGATAAGAGTTTAATATTTGTAACTAAAGGAACATTTTTTAGCTAACAGAGCTAATACTGTAGAATGATGTCGTTTTATGCGGAAAGAGCGAGGGTGGACTTGTAATTGTAAGGCAAGGGAAACCAGAAAAATGAATGCTTTATTCAACTGGATTTTCCCGCGATCGACTTTCACTTAAGCTTCAGCCGAGAAGAGCAATGATTATCTTTGCTTAGACCTTGGCAGCTCTTGTCTTCTAGTTTTTGACTAGCCAACTTTGTAGAACCTTTCATCAGCTTTAACGACTGCTGCTACATCAGTAATTGGTAATCGGTGAAAATCTCATCCGTCCCTGTTACCTGTTAGATATTTCGAGCAGTGGCTCTAAGGCTCTAAAAGTTTAATGTGGGATGTTGGCGAATTACCATTACTGTAAAAATCTGGAGTGCTAAAAATGCTAAAACAAATGTGTTGGTTGCCCCGCCTCGGAGGCAATGGAGAAAAGATATTGCACTTGCGCACCGAAGCCCGTCAAGGATGGCGGCCTTATACAGCTTTTCCGAAGTTTGCTGTATCCGACTACCGGGAACCGGGCGGTTCTAAGGGATGGGCAACATTTCAGAAGCTGAAAACTCAGGGGTGGAATTTAATTTCGACTGAAGAAGGGGAGCAGTCGATGTTTGACGAACCGAAAAGTGCTTAAAAAACCAGAAACCGCAGGTAGAAAAGAAGAGGTAAAATCCTCTTCTTTTTATTTGTTTAGGACGCAGCAACTGCGTTTTTCATCTGAAAATTGGGTAGAAACCCCGTCCTTGTAGGACGGCTTTATATTGTGCTAGACTCGGATGAGTATTTAGATAGATGCAATGCAGACAATATCTGTAAAATGTAAGCTCCAAGTCCCTGTAGAGTTGCGGAAGGAAATTGACCGCACTTTGCTGTGGTTTGCTGAGGCTTGCCATCAGATATATTCCGTTGCAAAACGTGAGAAGTGCTGGAATACAACCAAGCTTCACCACAAGGTTTATAAGCCAGTGCGCGAAGCTACGGGGTTGAAGGCAAACCATGTCTGTCAAGCAATTCGTCGTGTAATTGGTAATGCCGCATCTGTTAAGCAAGTCCACAAATTTAGACCGACATCTATTAATTTGGATGTTCGGACTTTTCAATATATTGAGGATTTGCCAACTGTTGGCATTACTTTGATGTGTGGTCGAGTTAAGTTCAAATTGAGTATTGGCAATTATCAATTGGCTTTGCTTAAAGGACAAGCTCCAACGGCTGCTACTCTCAATAAAACTAAACGGGGTGACTACTACATCAATGTTTGTGTTAAACGGCCCACCAACCCAACTGGTCAAAGACTAAAAGTAGTTGGGGTTGATTTGGGTAGAAGAGATATTGCTACCACTTCTACTGGTAAGTCGTGGAGTGGCAAGCATATCCAATCCATTCGTGACCGATATAGCTTCGTCAGAGCTAATGTTCAATCCAAACGCACTCGGTCTAGTCGTAGACTTTTGAGAAGGCTTTCTGGGAGAGAACAAAGATTTCAGAAATGGTTGAATCACAATATCTCAAAACAGCTTGTTCAAGAAGCAAAACAAATAGGTGCGGACTTGGCGTTTGAGGATTTGACTAATATTAGAGAGTCTTTGAACCAAAAGCCAAGAAGCAAAACTGAACGCCGAAGAACTAATAATTGGGCTTTTTACCAACTGCGTTTGTTTGTTGGGTATAAAGCTAATATTGCTGGCGTTAAAGTTGTATTTGTCCCACCGGCTTATACAAGTCAAACCTGTTCCAGATGCGGACATATTCACCCGGTTAAGGGTAAGTCGTACCGTAATGGAAAAGTTTTTAAGTGTGGGCATTGTGGTTTTGAACATGATGCTGATATTAATGCAGCTAATAATATTGCTGCTTTGGGGAAGTCTGTAAGCCTTCCTGAAAGTCCGGGGATGAGTTGTCAACTAGAGGGGCAATTGTCTCTCTTCCCGATGATTCAAATCTGAGGCTAAAGCCCCGTACCTTTAGGTCGGGGTAAGCTTACCCTCATACTTCGTTGAAGCGGTAAGGTGCGCGCGGAGCACCCTACATAATTTTGAGATGTTCCCCAGTTGCAAGCAAATTAGACGATCGCCGTTTCCCTGTCTCCTGTAGTTGCTATGTTATCGAGCACCGGGTGGCGAGTTTTCAAGTTAAACCGGTATCCGTGGGGGAGGATGTGCAACTTGGCGCCGCAAATCGCTAAACCCTCATCTTTCAACCGTCCATCTATATTGTCGTGGAGTTTTTCCGACTCGTCGATGACAGTTACAGCGCTTTCGCCAATAACTTCCAACTCGTCACCGCTGACTAAAATAGCTGTATTTTCGTCAATACCAAATCCCAAGACGGCCGGTTGCAGCAAGAGTGCGGTAACTAAGCGTCCCAGACGACCTCGCTGGGCGAAATGCTGGTCGATGACAACTCCGGGAAGAAAACCCATTCCCGGGCCCATTGCTACCACCTCAACGCGGGGATTTGTCTCGGAGTCTCCTTCAATAATCATCATGTCTGGCATCATCGCCGCGCCGGCACTGGTGCCGCCAATGATAATCCCTTCAGCGTAGCGTTTGTGCATAGCTACGTCGAGTTTGGTGCCTTTCAAGCAGTTAATAATCCGCGCTTGCTCTCCCCCGGTAAAGAATATGCCAGTCGCTTGTTCGATCGCTTCTAAATAATCTGGATTGTTGGCATCTTCGGGTGTCTGGGTGTCAACCACTCGCACATCTTCAGCGCCGAGTCGCTCAAACACTCGGATGTAATTATCTCCTACTTCTCCCGGCAGGCTTGTCGCAGCCGTCATGATCACAATGTGGGCTTTAGTACCTCCGGCACACCGCAAGAATTCCCGCAGAATTTTGCACTCCCCCTCTTTGTCTTCCGCGCCGCCAATAATTAGCAACTTCCCCTGGTTTTCGTTGCTCGCCATATTATCCCCACTTTTAATTTATTAAATTTCACTAAAACACAAAATTGCTTTTTCCGAAAACTGCCCAAAGGTATATATAGATACAAAAAAATTTCAGGCTTCTACCACTCGAGGACGCACACAGATCGAGCGTTCTGGTTGCTTTTTACTCTCGATATGGGCTGTAACGATGGTTTGTTGACATCCTCACGCCCGAGTCAACGCCACGGTGATTCCAAGAATTACTTCTTGGGTTTCCTCTTTCCACGACTCGGCTTGCATTGAGGAGTTGCCTCACCAATGCTCTTGTCGATGTCTCGCCTAGGCGTTAGTTCCCGTGTGCCCCACGGTACGTAGTGCTAATTCCAGTATGTTGATTGCCGCGTTCCAGTCTCGGTCTAATACAAACCCACAATGATGACATTTATGAGTTCTCGTACTCAACGACTTTTTGACTTTTTCCCCACAGTTGGAACAATCTTGGCTGGTGTAAGCTGTTGTGCATTTAAATTGTATATTTCGAGTCCCGATCAAAAATCGTCAAATCCTCTCCCCCTCTCCCCTTCACCCCCTCTCCCTCTCTAATACCATAGGCAATCTAGATGCAACACAGCTTAGTGGGGTGGAACGGCAACCGTTACCACGCCGAACACCTTACCAAAATATTCCAGCCATTGGCGGAAAGTAGACCATGCAGCATCGGAAATAGACTTGGAAAGTTTTCTGTTTCTGACCGTGTTGGGCACCTGCAAGTCCTCCTAGGCGACCAAGTCGTTAGACTGAATGACGCACAATGCCTTCTTCACGGCAAAGTCTTTACGCTGCCGAATTACCTTGAGGTGTTTTCGACTCAAGCGATTTCTCGCCAAGGCCCTGTTTTTAGAGCCTTTCTGAGTTTTAGAAAGTCTACGATTAAGGCGTTTAAGCGCTTTCTCGGAGTTCCTCAAATGACGGGGATTTTCAACGGTTTGCCCATCCGAATCGGTATAGAAGTGGGTCAGACCCACATCCAACCCGATAGTTTTACCCCTTGGTTCTCGCTTCTGGACCGGCTCAACATCAAGACAAAACTGAACGTAGTACCCGTCTGCACGACGAACAACCCGAACCCGTTTAATCTGATGCAACTGGTAGAAGTGCAAATTTCTGGTTCCCCACAACTTGAAACTTCCGGCTTTAAACCCATCGGTGAAAATGATGGTTCTTCTATCCTCCGACAGCTTCGGGCCACAGGTTTTGTATTCTACAGAACCATGTGTTTGATGCTTTTTAAAGCGTGGAAAACCAATATACGCTGCTTTCTTCTTACAGTTGTCGTAGAACCGAGCGATAGCCGACCGTGCTCTTTCGGCAGAAGCCTGACGAGCCATGGAGTTGAGCTTGCTCGCCCCAGGGAATTCCTTGGCAAGAACTGCACAATACGCGCTCAGTTCATACCGTCCAATTTTCGGGTTATCTATCCAGTATCTGATGCAAGAATTGCGGATAAAACGAGCAGTACGAATGGCTTCATCGAGCCGCTCATACTGTTGTTTTTTTTCCTCAAGTTTTGCTTCAAATACCAGCATTTTACGTCGCCATACCTGACATAAATAATTCTAACACAGGTACAGAATCAAGAAAAGTCCCCCTGGAAGGGGGAGGCTTTAGACCCATTAATTTTGGTAAAGAGTCCTGGAGCACTAGACTCAAGAAACCGGGAATAGGAACGAAAATTATGCGTTGTTTGAACGGAAAAACTTAACTCAGAAACTCCGGTTTCTGAGAGTGCTTTTGCGCCCTGGACTGGTAAAAAAAACCCGGTGTCTGCCTCTAGCACTATCTCTTTAGCCCATCCTCGACGATCGACCAAAAAAGCCTACCCCCCCTAACAGGATATAGGAGGGGTCAAGAAATGAGCTTAAATTACAGGACCCGCGCGCGCGCGGCGATCGATCCGGTTTCTGATTCGATTATTCGCTAATCCTCCTCTTATTGCTGGTAGAAATCGGATTGATGAGCGTAAGTCCTAAATTAGTTCGATCGCCCATTAGTGCGATCGCTCGATCAAATTGCTCAACACTGTACACGCCCGTTCTAAAGGTAGGTGTCTGGGTTTGCCGTTCCAGACAATCTGATATTCGTTGCTGTTTTGGCCGTCACCGTAGCCAGAAATTAGCTTCCGGTGAAATGCTTCCTCAGCTAATTCGTGAACTTTATCCCTGAGAGTAGTTTGTGCGAGCTTCATAATTTGCTGCCTCTTAAATTCTCTTTCACAGTCATAAACAATTATAAGTGTGCAGTGCACCTCCCAAAAGTTATAGCTTTTTTTCTGGAGGGGGCAAGGAAGTAGTAATTAGTCATAAGTGCTTAGCTATCAATGCTTAGTCATCAGTGCTTAGTTAGATGTTGAAGGAAGAAGAAATCTTTTCCCACTCTCCACATCTCCATATCTCCCCACTGGGCGACCACCATCCGACTGGGCGACGCTGGTCAGGCTGGCCACTCCCGCGATGCTGAAAGCCGAATTGGTGGGAGTGTTTGTATCAACTGCGACACTATCTATGCCTACAGGTAGTATCTAATGGATCGACAAGAGAGTTAAGGTTAAAAATTAACGAAAAGGAGGTTAGAAAATGCTGCAAGAAAAAAGCACCGAAACAGCCCGCGTCAATGCTCGAAAAACCGATGTTTTTGATGTTTTCAACTTCAAACACTATATGGGGCCAAACCCTTATTTAGGAACAGCCGCTTTAGTTTTTGATTTGGCACTGACGGGCGCGAGCGAACCTTTGCCGATCGCACATTACCAGGAAATTATTGGCGATCGCTACCCGCAAGTCCTGCACGAAACTTTCTCGAACCACGCCCAACTGTTCGGCCGTACCGCCTCAGAAGTAGGAAAACTCGACATGGGTTTGCACTTCCAACACTGGAACGTCAAGCCATTTTCTCAGTTTAACAGAATTAGCATAGAAGCAATTCACGCCCGCAGCGCGCGATCGGTAGTTTACGCTGTTTGGGATTGGTTTGAAGCCATCAATCAAAATCAAGATTTTCCTTTGGAAGCACAAATAGACGCGCTGCAAAATATGTTCCGGCAGTCAGTTTACGGAGGTCCGACAGTTTATTCGTTAATGCGATCGGCATCCCAAAAAGGCATTCCCGTATTTTATTTGTGGGATGAAGGATTGATGCAATACGGGTACGGCAAAAAACTCGTTCGCGGCTCTGCAACTACTTTTGATTCTGACAGCCATTTAGACTCAGATTTTACCACGCGCAAAGACGATTGTAAAGCTTTTCTCGCTACATTAGGATTTCCTGTCCCCAAAGGCGATATCGTCTCCACAGAAAGTGGAGCTCTGGCAGTTGCTAGAGACATTGGCTATCCAGTTGCTGTCAAACCAGTAGTCGGTCATAAAGGAATTGGCGTCACAGCAGATATCCGAGATGGTGAGGAATTGCAGGCCGCTTTTAAAAGAGCTGTTAAGGCAATTCCGGAAACAGAATCGGTGCGAGTAATTGTGGAAAACAGCATCAAAGGATCGGATTTTAGGCTGTTGTGCGTTAACGGCAAATTTGTTTCGGCAACTGAACGCCGACCCGCTTGGGTAACAGGGGATGGCGACTCAACAATTCGCGAATTGATCCGCCGTGAAAACCGCAAACCCCAACGTTTGGATACGCCAACTTCGGCCCTGAGCAAAATTCAGTCCGACGAAGCGATGGAAATGTATCTAGCAGAACAAGGTCTGTCATTGGATAGTGTCGTAGAGCGCGATCGCACTGTGTATCTGCGCAAAGTCGCCAATCTTTCCGCAGGCGGCGTCAGCATCGACGCTACCCGCAACGTTCACCCGGATAACATTGTTTTGGCTCAAGATATCGCCCTACATTTTCGGTTAGCTTGTTTGGGGGTTGATGTAGTAACAGAAACTCTCGCCAAATCTTGGAAAACAGGCAATTTTGGGATTCTCGAAATCAATGCCGCGCCGGGAATTTTTATGCACCTCAACCCGGCTGTCGGAGAAGGTGTTGATGTGCCTTCGCATATTATCGAAACTTTCTTTGACTCGGGAAAATCCGCCAGAATTCCGATTATTACTTTCAACCGAATTTCGGTGCCAGATCTGCAAGAAACAATCGACCACATTCTGTTGCAGCATCCCGATTGGACGATCGGTGCTGTTTGTGGCGGTGGACTTTTTGTCAACCGTTCTGAGAAAGTCTTGAATAACAATTACAATCTTAACGTGCAAACTTTGCTGCGGAATCCCAAGCTCGATTTGTTAATTGCTGAATATCCCGGAAATATTTTGGAAGCTGACGGAATGTTTTATCAGGGAAGCAATATGGTGGTGCTGGACAATCCGGGGGAAACTGAGATGATATTGGTCAGAGAAAGCACTGATGACGATACTGTTGTGGTGAGGGAAGGAAATAGTATTTCTATTCGCCGCCAAGGGTTGATCGAACAGTATACTCTGGGGGATGATGAACCGTTTACACGGGTTTATTTGAAGGAAATAGGGACTGTTTTGTAAGCTGTTCCACATTTAACTTGGCTTTGTAGGGCGGGTATTGAGTACCCGCCCCACCAGATAAAGGCTGTTTCTAGTTACCGGGTGCTTCCGGGGAAGTAACTTGGCGATCGCCCAGATTTGCACTCGCTTCGTTACACTTAGTTACAATTGGTGGCAATCCCTCAGTCATGGATGCAGTATTTTTAAGAAACCCGGTTTCTCCCGAGATTTCTCGTTACCACACCAAAATTTTCGTAGAAATTGGGTCGATCGGGGTAATACCATTTTAGATTTTAGATTTTAGATTTTAGATTGGGCATGACTGATGACTATCTGGGTTTGCTGCTTGCCTACAGTTGCATTCTTTTTTTTAACAGGTGTAAGTCCTATTGCTGCGATCGTAAGTTTTTAAACAATTTTGTTTCTGGGCGGTCTCTTGTGTTATCAAGGAATTTCACAAGTCTTTAAACTAATTGCACTCCGGTGGCAGAAGGTGTGGGAATATGAATGTTGGGAGCAATTGGTTTAATTCGCTGACGGAAAGTTTACTGTCGCACCGTCGCTACCTTCCTGCTGGGCTGACTCTTTGGATCGGTACGAGCTTGTCATTGGCAGCCTCCGCCCTTGTGTGGCATTCGGAAAACCAACGAATGGAAGTTCAATTTCATGAGCAAGCCGATCGCCTGAATGTGACTTTGCAGCAAAGCATCAATAACAATTTAGAAATTCTTTACTCACTTCAAGCATTCTACAGCGCATCTACTGAAGTTACCAAACAAGATTTTAAGCAATTCGTTGGGCCTACACTTTCCCGCAAAGGGGCCATCCATGCTCTTAACTGGATTCTGCACGTTCCTGCTGCCCAAAAAGCAGCTTACGAAGCCGCAATTCGAGCCCAAGGTTTTCCGGCATTTCAAATTTACGAGCGAACTCCTGACAAAAAGCAGGTCAAAGCAAAAGTGCGATCGGAATATTTTCCAATTGCCTACAGAGAAGCACTAGAAGAAGATCCCAAACTGATCGGTTTTGATGTTGCCTCCAGCCCCGATCGCACTTGGGCTTTAGAGAAGTCTGTCAATACCGGGAAAATAGCTGCTTCCGGGCGGATTATATTAGTCACCAACGATCGACCCGGATTGCAAGTATTTCTGCCAGTACCCCGCCGCACAACTTCTCTAGATAACTCGGTCAACGGTCGCCAAAACCTCAGGGGAGTTATTGCGGGTCTGTTTCAGATTACCAGTATGGTCGATTTATCTTTAAAATCCCTAAATTTAGACAGCATAAATTTTTACCTCTACGACAACTCCGCTACAGGGAAAGAACGCTTTCTGGTGCGCTACGACTCACAAGCTAAACAGTTGATAGATAACCCAAAACTGTCCAAGCCAGAGTTAACTAATCTCGGGGGAAAAATCTGTCAAAATCCTAGTGCTTGCACTCGCTTATTTAACGTAGCAGACCGCCAGTGGATGCTGCTAGTTGTGCCAGGGAAGGGGTACAGCGGTCTGAGGACACATCAGGGTTCGTTGGCAATTTGTGCGATCGGGCTGCTGATAACTGGCAGCTTGACGATTTACCTGTTGATGTCTCTAGAACGTACTGCCAAAGTAGAACAGCAAGTGTACGATCGCACAATTCAACTAAAAGAGCGCACCGCTGAACTAGAAACAGCACTAAAAAATTTGCAGTCAACTCAATTTCAACTAATCCAAACTGAAAAAATGTCCAGCTTGGGGCAGTTGGTGGCTGGAGTTGCCCACGAAATTAACAATCCTGTCACCTTCATCTCTGGCAACCTGATCCATACAGGCGAATATACTCAAAACTTGCTGGAACTTGTGGAAATATACCAGCAGCAATATCCGAACCCAACGCCAGAAGTGCAAGCGAAACAAGAAGAGATCGAATTGGAGTTTATCACTGAAGACTTGCCTAAAATCCTAAAATCTATGAATTTGGGAGCTGAACGCATCCGCCAGATAGTGCTTTCTCTGCGGAATTTTTCGCGCTTGGATGAATCTGAAATGAAGTCGGTTGACATTCACCAAGGGATTGATAGCACCTTGATGATTTTGGATAATCGGCTGAAACCCAAAGCTAATTTTCCGGGGATTCAAATCGTCAAAGAATACGGAAATTTGCCCTTAGTCGAGTGCTGGGCAGGACAATTAAATCAGGTATTTATGAATGTTTTGATAAATGCTATTGATGTTTTATATGAAGCACAAAATCCCCAAATGCCACTGGGAAAAAGTTACTCAAACTTGCCACTTTTACCTAGGATTCGGATTCGCACTGAACTTTTAAGTTCTAATTGTGTATGCGTGCGGATTGCTGACAATGGAACGGGCATGACGGAGAATGTAAAAAAACGTTTGTTTGAGCCGTTTTTTACTACCAAACCTGTAGGCAAAGGTACTGGCTTGGGATTGGCGATCGGCTATCAAATAGTAGACAAACATCAAGGTGCCCTCAGGTGCGTATCGGCTCCGGGAGAGGGAACTGAATTCTGGATTGAGGTGCCGGTTCGGCAACAGTCCGAGCAATCTGTTTCTAAGGTTTTACCTGCGGTAGGTGTCAAGTTGAATTAGCGGCACAAATCTCGCTTCTAGCTCAGTCTCGCTCCCCCGCGCATCTCCCTTTCTAACGGGAACGCAAGAGCGCCGCCGTTCTCTCTTTTTTTAATTAGTTTAGCAAAGGTGCGCATTACTATTTAGGTAAGCTGTTGCGGCATTTAAATAAAATGTCAACAAACAATTCGGTGTCTTGTGGGGTGGGCCGTCTCGCCCGCCCTGAATATGCAATTTAAATGCGTGACAGCTTAAAGTGCGCAATCCGTACCCTATTTGGGAAAAATGCGGATTGCGCACCCTACTGTTAACAGTTAAAAGTCAGCAGTTAACAATTAGAGTTATTGCCAAGGCAAGTGCTAATTTCGAGCCAAATATCCCCTAAAACAAATATCTTGGGTTTTACTCGCCTCGACAATTTATAATTGTAGTAAGCTGCGGAGCATCTAAATTGAATGCAGAGACGGGCTCTCCTGCCCGTCCCACAATAATTGTAGAAAAATTGACTGTCAAATTAGATGCACAGCAGCTTAATGCCAGATTACCAATTACTAATTACGATGTCTTTACAATTTGTTAGCATTCCGCCAACAACCGATCGCAAACCTGTCGCTTTGATTGTCGCTTTGCACGGATGGGGTGCTAATGCTCGGGATTTGACTTCCTTAGCACCGGCTTTCAATTTGCCGGATTATCAGTTTGTGTTTCCCGATGCCCCGTTTCCCCATCCCCAGGTAATGGGCGGCAAAGCGTGGTATGACCTTCAAAGCAAAGACCCTCAGGGATTGGTAAAAAGCCGGCAATTGCTGAGGGAATTTTTGCTGTCTTTGGAAAGCAGCACGGGCGTGCCTTTGTCTCGCACGATTTTAGGCGGCTTTTCTCAAGGCGGAGCGATGACTCTAGATGTGGGATTGACTTTGCCTGTAGCCGGTTTAATTTGTCTGAGCGGCTATTTACACCCGATTTCGCCAGTTGCTGGGAGTGCTTTGCCACCTGTTTTAATCGTCCACGGTACTCAAGATACTATTGTCCCCGTTAGTGCTGCTGTGCGATCGCGCGACAGTTTGACTGCTTGGGGAGCTGCGGTGCAGTATCGAGAATTTATCATGGGACACGAGATTCGACCCGAAGTTGTAGATGTAATGCGAAGTTTTGTTTTAGAAACTGTGTCTAAATCCGATTAAAGGTTTAGGATATAGTATGGCGGAAGTCTCGGGCAGGGGAAAAAAATGAAAACTTTAACCAAAGCATCGCGCGATATTGCTGTACTTACTTCACAGGACGTGGCCGAATTGGCTGTCCGTTTGGAAGTGGACGATTATACAGATCCTTTTGAGGGATTGAATGATTGGCATTTGCTGCGCTCGCTTGCCTTTCAGCGGCCGGAGATGGTTGAACCTTATCTCCACCTTCTGGATATGGAAGCCTACGACGAAGCATAGACTTAAAAATCTAGCTTAAAAATTTTGACGGAATTGAGGAAGAAGTTAGCAGCATATTTTGTTGCGGATTGAACAGATAAGTTATGGATTTTTGTCTGTTTTCATCTCAACTTCTTTCTTGATTCTTTTTTATAAAAAAATCATACCGCTTGCAAAAAAGAATGCAACTGTAGGCTCGCGATCCAAACCCTGGTAGCGATAGGTCATCCCCAATTCTTCAATTCTAAAATCCTATGACATGAAGGGCAGACGAATTTTAATCGGCGTTAGTGGCGGGATTGCGGCTTACAAAGTTTGCGAAGTAGTTTCCACTTTAGCGAAAGCTGGAGCTGAAGTTAAAGCTATTCTTACTGATGCGGCCGGGGAGTTTGTGACGCCTTTGACTTTTGCTACTCTCTGTCGCCATCCTGCTTTTACTGACAAAGATTTTTGGCAACCTTGTCACGGGCGCCCGCTGCATATTCAACTGGGAGAATGGGCGGAAGTTTTTGTTATTGCTCCCCTGACGGCTAATACTTTGGCTAAGTTGGCGGGGGGTTTTGCTGATAATTTGCTGACTAATACTGTCTTAGCTTCTAATTGCCCAATTTTGCTGGCACCGGCGATGAATACGGATATGTGGGAACAGCCTGCGGTGCAGCGGAATTGGCGGGAAGTGTTGACTTATCGGCGCTACCATGCTGCGAATCCGGGGGCGGGAATGCTGGCGTGCGATCGCGCGGGTGTCGGCCGCATGGCAGAACCTTATGAGATTTTGCCTCATATTGAATCGCTGTTGTATGCGAAGGGCGATCGAGATTTAGCGGGCCTTCGGGTGTTGATCGGTGCGGGAGGAACGCGGGAACACCTCGATCCGGTGCGGTTTATCGGCAATCCTTCCAGTGGCAAAATGGGTATAGCTTTGGCGCAAGCTGCAGGGCACCGCGGCGCGACAGTGACGCTGGTACACAGTATAACTGGCGAATTGCCGCTCTCAGGTGTGCGGGCGATCGCAGTTGCCAGTGCACAAGAAATGCGGCAGGCGATGCTGCAATGCTTTCACGATGCGGATTTGACGGTGATGGCCGCAGCGGTAGCGGATGTGAGACCTGCCGAGTACAGTAGTGAGAAATTGCCGAAGCGATCGCTCCCCAATTGTTTGCCTTTGGCACCGGTAGCGGATATTGTGGCAGAGTTGGGAAAATTGAAACAGCCCCACCAAAAATTAATCGGGTTTGCAGCACAAACTGGGGATATTGTCAAGCCGGCTTTGGAGAAATTGCGGGCGAAGAAACTGGATGTAATTGCCGCCAACCCGATCGATCGAATAGGTGCCGGTTTCGGGAGCAATACCAATCAAGCAATATTAATTAATGCCGCCGGAAAGCAAGTTGAAATTGCACCTTGCAGCAAGCTAGAAATGGCTCACCGATTGTTTGATTTTGTGAGGGAGGGGTGAGGGCGAGCGAACTGCGATGATGTTACCAATTTGGGATTTTTCGCCTTGGTGGGGGCGGGTTTACCAGATGGTTGGTTTTCGGCATAGATTGTCTGTAAAACCCGCTGTGATGATGTTACCAATTTGGGATTTTTCGCCTTGGTGGGGGCGGGTTTACCAGATGGTTGGTTTTCGGCACAGATTGTCTGTAAAACCCGCCCCTACAAATGTCTGTAGGGGCGGGTTTTACGAATAATATTTAATACCCGCAAACAATCTATATAAACCCGCCCCCACACAACAGATAACCTACGTCAACCTTTATTTCGAGCGAAATGAAACAGCAATCTGCTATAAATTAGCTGGTTCCGGCGATAATTCTGATTCCCCAATTTCCCTTGATTCGGAGTCAGCCGACAACTCAGTATCTGCAACAGTAATTCCTAGTTTAAATCCTAATGCTTCGAGCAGTGCTACCAAACTATAGATTTCCGAACCTGCACTTTCGGTCAACATCTTGTCAAGCTTTTCCCATTGAAGTTGAGCTGACTCTGATAAATTGTTGAACTTTAGCCGAGAATCTACAACGTCTTTGAGTACCATTTGGAGCAATTTCGGTTCATCGCTTGCTTCTGTCAATGTCACCTCGATATAACCTGCTGCTTCTTGGGCATTTCTCAGAGATTCGAGCAGAAATTCTTGGTAACTCCTACTCGTTGGTGCTTTCACGTCTTTCATAGTCTCTCCAATATTGAATAGCTTTGCCAATATCTCGCTATTGAGTGCTCTTATCTCCACCTATTAGCAGAAGTACAATTGTCAGCCCGACTTGTCCAAAGTAAAGCCGATATCCAGGGCCAAAG
The DNA here is from genome assembly GCF_036702495.1 of Microcoleus sp. C2D2. Lineage (NCBI taxonomy): Bacteria > Bacillati > Cyanobacteriota > Cyanophyceae > Oscillatoriales > Microcoleaceae > Microcoleus > Microcoleus sp. C2D2. The sequence continues at coordinate 22,157 of NZ_JAUBTO010000128.1, forward strand.
TCAATTTTGAGTTCAAAAACTCCTTCTCCGACGGACTTACAATCTCCTAGATTACCAGTCATGACTCGCTTAAGCCTTAACTGAATCCTATTTTTGCCTGTGGTATCCCGGAGCGAGTTATACCAATCTTCAAAAGGATTTGTCCCATCTGCTCTCAGGTAGTTGCGAATTTCCCTGGGTTGTACTTCCATGATTTTATCGTACTTGATGAACAATTCCTATCGTAAGCGCGATCGACAATGCATTAAGTCGGCAAATCATACTTAAGACAGAGGTATTCGATCGACAAAATAGTAAACTTTGTTTCAGGAAATAAAGTTTAAATCAAACAGGGCATTGTGAATGAATTTTAAATCGATCGCAAAAACCAATCTACTATTCGGCAGCCTGATAATTAGCCTCGGATTGCAAGCACTTCCAGCAGCAGCGCAACCAGTCAGCGACGCCCAAGTTTCCGCCCTCGTAGAAGCGCTGCGACAAGCCGCCCCGCCACAAACCGCAAATGACGGAATGTACAGTCAGTGGCAAGTGTTACCTAACAATATTTCCCGCTGGGCAAAATTCTGTACCAAACAAGATTTAACACCCCAACAATTTGAGGCCGACGCGACAAAAGCCAAATCAATTGTTACCTGTATCGTGGGCGATTTGCTGCGCGACGAATACAAAGCTAGCAGCAACAATGAATTAACCGCTGTACGCCGCGCCGCTTGCTGGTGGATGACAGGGGACTCCGCAGCTTGTAAAAGTGGCGCAACGGCTACTTATGCCGATAAAGTTATCAGCGTTTACCAGAAGCAGCAACCTAAAAAGTAAAGTTTGTGCAGGCGGAATTTAGATTTTTTTGACCGCAGCCCCTAGGTTTTAGGGAATACCGGGACTCGGATCAGTAAGTTAAATACGGGCGCAAAGGACCAAGAATTTCTTGATGGTACCCGCCACGTGATTTATCCGTGGAATCAATCGCAAATCGAAAATCCTCAAGCCCCCGCATTTATCCGTGGGGTCAATCTAAAATCTAAAATCTAAAATCTAAAATCGATCGACTGCTGACAAATTGCAGCATCTGTGCATTCTCAAGCGTGATTTTGATGCCGGGCTGATTGATTGAATAGAGTTGTCATTTGATACACTTTAGTTGTATTAGTAGACGTATTTTGAGATTCTCTGCCCTCTTATCAATGGCGCGATCGCAGCTAGGTATATATCGATAAGAATCGATTGTTAAAAAGGCTTAATTCCGGCGATTCCGGTATGAGGTTTAAGGCAGCTTATCCGAGAAAAAGGCAAGCTCTGGGGAAAGCCTGAGCTGCCTTGATTTCATCTAACTTTCACCGGGTTTGAGCTTTTGATGAGAGATGTTTTGCCTTGAATTGAGCGACTCTTTAGTCGAGGCAAAAAGTAGCGCGGGGACTCGTAGGCCACAAGTGCTGCTGACCCGGTGCGCGGTTCTAGACTGCGACGAAATTCGAGGCAGTCAGAGTATTAGTATTCACCCCAGTCAGGACGGCTAAAACGTCACTACCTATAAGAATCTGATTCCCGGAGAACGACAGATTCCCAAACGTTAAACCCTCAGTCAGACCGATTTTGTCGGTACCCAAATTGAAGTCAGTAATCGTATCGATGCCCTCGATGGCGGCAAACACGAAGATATCCTGGCCGTTGCCACCGGTCAAGGTGTCGGTACCCAGTCCACCCCTCAAGGTGTCATCGCCATTGTCACCATTGAGTAAGTCGTTCCCTGCTGTACCCGTGAGAGTGTCGTTGCCGCTGCCACCCATTTGAGTACTGCCGACGGCGACACTGACATTCGCGCTGCTGGTGCCGCCAAAGCCATCGCTGATGCTGTAATCAAAACTGGCGTTACCCGTGAAGTTAGTGCTGGGGGTGAAGATGACATTGCCATTAGAGAAGGTAACGCTGCCATTGACAGGATTACTGACCCCCGTCAGGCTGAGGCTATCGCCATTGGCATCGGTGTCGTTGGCTAACAGAGTTGAAGCCGCAATGGTGACGGCAGTATTTTGAGCCGTGGTAGCGCTGTCGGTGTTAGCCACGGGGGGTTGATTGGTGGGAGTCGTTCCCTGACCAAACAGCACATAACTTTGCCCCGAACTGGTGCCGTTGGGGTCGGCATATCCTGCCCCGATAATCAGGTCATCAAAGCCATCGCCGTTGACGTCCCCGGCGCTGCTGACCGACGAGCCCGATCGGTCATACGCTGCGATGCCGTTAATCGCAAAGCCGTTGCTGCCGTTGAGCGCGGACAGGTCCAGGCCCGCACCAAAGCCACTGTTGCTGCCAAACACCACATAACTTTGCCCTGCATAACTGATGCCGTTGCCGTCGGCACCGTTTGCCCCGATAATCAGGTCATCAAAGCCATCGCCGTTGACGTCCCCGGCGCTGCTGACCGACCAGCCTGAGAAGTCATACGCCGCGATGCCGTTAATCGCAAAGCCGTTGCTGCCGTTGAGCGCGGACAGGTTGAAACTGGCACCAAAGCCACTGTTGCTGCCAAACACTACATAACTTTGCCCAGAACTGATGCCGTTGCCGTCGGCAAAGACTGCCCCGATAATCAGGTCATCAAAGCCATCGCCGTTGACGTCCCCGGCGCTGCTGACCGACCAGCCTGATGAGTCACCCTCCGCGATGCCGTTAATCGCAAAGCCGTTGCTGCCGTTGAGATCTGACAGGTCCAGGCCCGCACCAAAGCCACTGTTGCTGCCAAATACTACATAACTTTGCCCAGAACTGATGCCGTTGCCGTCGGCACCCGATGCCCCGATAATCAGGTCATCAAAGCCATCGCCGTTGACGTCCCCGGCGCTGCTGACCGACCGGCCTGAGAAGTCAT
>NZ_JAUBTO010000129.1:0-24851 GCF_036702495.1 Microcoleus sp. C2D2
ACGATCGCGATGTCAATGCAGCTATCAACATCAGAAATGAAGCCTTGCGGATATTGGACTTAGGAACTAGGTCTACAACCAATGGAGGGAATGTAAGACAACCGGGCAAGACTTCGGTTTTGTTAGATGCAGTTCCCTGTGAAGTTGGAAACTCCATCCCTCTATAGGGTGGGGTAGTTCATAAGAATTACCATCTACGCAGCGGTGACCAGAAACCGGGTTTTTTCACCCTTATATTTGGTTGCAGCCCGCACACGGGCGTAAAAAACCCGGTTTCTTAGGTTGGAGTGCGTCCACGACTGAAGAATAAACCCCATCGCTACTGCGAACCTTTGCAAACCCACTTCCACAAAGGATGACTCGGCCCCTGTTGGCGAATGCGGCGCACTTGTTGTTCCAAACCCTGTTTTTCCCGCAGGGGCAATCCTCGCACCATATTGCGACTTTGCCAAGTGAGCACTGCTAAAGTCATCCCCAAGCACAAACCTAAACCGAGAGTCGGCCAGCGATGAAAAGATAAACCGTAGCGCACCGCCGCCCAAGTAAAGTGTTCTAACCACAAAGCGATTTCGTCGCGCAAACCCCAAATGCTCAAAGAACCGACGCTAATCCACAGCAATATAACAGTTAACCAGCGGCCGTAAACTGTTAGTTTGTGAAGCCTTTGGACTTCAATTTGAAAATTTCCGTCGCTTTCATTAGTCATTAGTTATTAGTCATTAGTCATTAGTCATTAGTCATTAGTCATTAGTCATTAGTTATTAGTCATTAGTCATTAGTCATTAGTTATTAGTCATTAGTTATTAGTCATTAGTCATTAGTCATTAGTCATTAGTTATTAGTCATTAGTCATACCAAGTCCGACTTAAATACCCGCTTTATCTGTTAGTCCGCTTGGAGTGGACGAAAGTTTGACTCTTAAGCGATTTCAATATCCGAATCATAAAGGGGGTAATATCGTTTCCGGTTGCATGGGCACGATCGAGTCAAGGTCAATAATTCCACATTCTCCGACGGACTACTCCCAACTCCCAACGGACCATCATTCCGGTGTTACCGGAATTGATATAACAAACCCGGATCTAGTATCGTGTCGTTTTTACTGGCATGGGAATCATAATTTTTCGAGTCAGAAAATCTGAGGACTTTAGTCCTCACTACAAGCACCTTTATTACGGTTAATTGACCCGACATGATATGACTGATGAGCAATGACAATTAAACTTCCTCTGACGAGTTGATGGCTTCTACAGGGACAGCGAGGGAGTTGCCCGTGCGATTGCGCCACCAAGCCAGCAGCGTGCTGGCAATGAAAATACTCGAATACGCACCCGCAATAAAGCCGACAATCAATGCTAAAGCAAAGTATTTGAGCGTTTCGCCGCCAAACAAAAAGATGGAAAACAGTGTCAGGAGAGTAGCAAAAGTCGTGTTAATTGACCTTCCCATGGTCTGCATGACAGCATCATCGACAATTTGATCGATCGACTGTCCCGGATTTAGCTTGATTATTTCTCGCACGCGATCGTAAATTACTACTGTATCGTTAACAGAAAAACCGATAATTGTCAAGAGCGCGACCACAAATAAACTGTCAACTTCCACTCCTTGAACTAAACCCAAAAACGAGAAAACACCAAGAGTAACCAACACGTCGTGGAAGAGAGCAACGAAAGCAAAAAAGGCATAATCCAACTGAAACCGGAATGTTAGATAAACCGTAATTCCAGCAAAGGAAAGAAATAAAGCCAACAATCCCGAACTAAATAATTGTTTACCGAGGGTAGGCCCAACCGTATCAATTTGAGTAGATTGAGGAGCAAAAGCGCCTATCTTTTCGCTCAAAGCTGTTTGTAAATTAGTGCGCTGTTCGACATCCAAAGTTTTCGTTCGCAGCGACAAACCTCGCTGTTCTTGGCCGATAACTTGAATGCTGCTGCCACCTAAACCTTGGGCGTCCAGGACTTCGCGGACAGCGGCAAGATCGATGGGTTTACAATTTTCTGGTTTCGTGCAGTCGAGTTCAAATTGCAGCCGAGTGCCGCCGATAAAGTCCAAACTCGGCCGCAGCGGTGCGCGGATGTCGGGACGAGTCCAAGAAATTGCCATCGACACTATACCTGCAAGGATTATAGCGGCGGAAATACTCCACCAGAGCGATCGCTGTTTGATAACACTGAATTGCATAATTTGAAGGAAGAAGGAAGAAGGAAGAAGGAAGAGGGAAGAAGGAAGAGGGAAGAAGGAAGAGGGAAGAAGAAAGAAAAATTTCTCAATGTAGGGTGCGCATTGCGAACCTTACCTACTGCGCACTTTACCTAGTCTGTCAACAGTTAACTGTTAACTGTCAACAGTTAACTATTAGCAGTTTTCGACAAATCGGGACAGAACCACTGAGGTTTCCGCAGGGCCGGAAAGCCCAACACTACCAAAAGTAGAGTGCGGCTGCAAGTAATAGCAGTAAACATACTCACTACTACGCCCAATGCCAGAGTTACAGCAAACCCTTTAACTAAACCAGCGCCCAACCAGAACAAAGCAGCACAAGCAATAACTGTTGTGACGTTGCCGTCTAAAATGCTGGAAAAAGCCCGGTAAAAACCAGATTCGACCGATCGATAAAGCGTTTTTCCGGCCCGCAACTCTTCCCGCGTGCGCTCAAAAATCAGCACGTTAGCATCCACGGCCATCCCGATGCTGAGAACAAAACCAGCAATTCCCGGCAGCGTTAATGTCACTCCCAAAAGCACGAAAGCTGCCCAAGTTAACAGAGCATAAATTAACAGAGCAATATTGGCAATTACGCCGGGAAGTCGATAGTAGGCAACCATGAAAATCAAGACTAAAACTAAGCCGCCAATACCTGCGTTAATACTGCTTTGAATGCTGTCTCTACCCAAGCTAGCGCCGATCGTGCGGTTTTCTACAATTTCGACCGGCACCGGCAAAGCGCCACCGCGCAATTGCACTGCCAAATCGTTGGCTTCTTGCGTTGTAAAGTTGCCTTGAATTACGGCACTCCCACCAGTAATTCCTGTCTGGGCAAATTCAACGCCGACGACTGGAGAACTGATCATTCTTTCATCTAGAAAAATACCGATACTGCGTCCGGTGCCGGCTAAATTTTTAGTGAGTTGGGCAAAGAGTTCGCCTCCTGGGGTATCGAAAACGAGAACAACGTTCCAGTTGTTCCCAGAGGCCAAGGGTTGAGGTTGAGCGTCTTTGAGGTTTTCGCCACCGAGTCCGCTGCTTTTGAAGAGTTTGGCGATCGCCTCATTGCTTCTTTTCAAAGCAGCTTGATTTTCTTTAATTGCTGCCTCATTGTTGCTATTTTTCAATTCTGCTTGTTTGGCGAGTAATTCCTGCTGCAACTGCCTTTCAATGGCTAATTGTGCTTCTGTTCCGGGCAGTTGTTCCTGAAATTCTAGCTTTGCCGTCCCGCCCAAAACTCGTTCTGCTTGCTGCGGGTCATTTACTCCGGGCAACTGCACGAGAATTTGGTCTTCTCCTACTGTTTGCACTAATGCTTCGGAAACGCCCAAACCGTTAACCCGGTTTTCGACAATCCGCCGCACTGCTTCTAACATTCCCTGGTCTATTTTGGGAATTGTGGGGGTAGTTTTTACCTGAATTGTGAGTTGCGACCCTCCTTGCAAGTCTAATCCCAGCCGCGTCGGAATTGTTACTATTACAGTAATGGCGGCGATGATTAGAACCAAAATTAGGGCTAATATTGAACGTTGTTTTTGCATACTTAATTATTAGTCATTAGTCAGTTGGCAGTTGTCAGTTGGCAGTTGGCGGTTGGCAGATTTTAGTCAACAGTCATCAGTCATCCGTCATGCGTCATCAGTCATCCGTCAACAGTCATCAGTCAAGAGTCAACAGTCAACCAATGACTACTGACTAATCACTATTTATACTCGCAAAGCTACCATTTTTTGGACGGCTTCGACAATTTGAGTGGGCTGGACAATTGTCAGTCTTTCCAAATTGCCGTTGTAAGGTGTGGGAATATCTTGTGAAGACAGGCGTAAAACCGGTGCGTCGAGTTCGTCAAAAAATCGATCGCTGATTGAGGCAATTAGTTCGGCACCGATGCCTCCTGTTTTCATGCACTCCTCTACAATAATTACTTTGTGAGTTTTGCGAATGGATGCGCCAATTGTCTCCACGTCCAGGGGTTTGAGAGAAATTAGGTCGATTACTTCTGGATCGTAACCTTCTTTTACCAGTGCGGGCACGGCTTGCATGACGTGGTGCCGCATCCGGGAATAAGTCAGGATAGTGACATCTTTGCCCGATCGCACGATTTCTGCTTTGTCCAGCGGCACTAAATATTCTGTTTCTGGCAAATTTTCTTTGAGGTTGTAAAGAAGGACGTGCTCGAAAAACAGAACGGGGTTATCGTCGCGGATGGCTGATTTTAAGAGTCCTTTGGCGTTGTAGGGAGTCGAACAGGCGACTATTTTCAAACCCGGTACTGCTTGGAAATATGCTTCTAGGCGCTGGGAGTGTTCCGCGCCGAGTTGCCGGCCCACGCCGCCTGGCCCGCGAATTACCATTGGCATTTTGAAGTTACCGCCGGATGTGTAGCGCAGCATTCCGGCGTTGTTGGAAATTTGGTTGAAGGCCAGCAGCAAAAAGCCCATGTTCATGCCTTCAATGATCGGCCGCAGTCCCGTCATTGCTGCGCCTACTGCCATACCCGTAAAGCTATTTTCGGCGATCGGGGTGTCGAGCACTCTAAGTTCGCCGTATTTGTTGTATAGGTCTTTGGTGACTTTATAGGAACCGCCGTATTGACCTACGTCTTCGCCGAGTACGAATACGGCGGAGTCGCGGGCCATTTCTTCGTCTAACGCCTCGCGGAGGGCGTTGAACAATAAGGTTTCTGCCATAGGAGGTGAAGCAATGATTGCAGGAGGGTCAGATTAGAATCTTAACCTTTTGGGGGTGTGGATGAGGAGGCGATCGCAAATTTGACAGTTAAGACTTGATATTTTGCCAACATCTATCATAACATTTGTATTCTGTCAATTTATTTTTAAGTTAAAATAATACTAACTTGCCTGCCCACACCAGAGGAATATTATGCTCCCGACAAAAACTGAATTAACTCTGGAAGAGTTTCTCACTCTTCCCGAAGGAGAAGGCGATATTACCTACGAACTTATTGACGAGCAAGCAGTACCGAAGATGTCACCTAAAAAATTTCATTCTCGCCTCACCCGAAGCCTAATAAAACTCCTCGAACAGTGGGGTGAGGAACGGGGAGAAATTGGTGTAGAATGGGCGGTTAGATTAACCAGACTGGGGCGAGACTGGGTGCCAGTACCAGACCTTTTATATGTTTCTTACGAACGCTTATCTCCTGACTGGAATCAAGATGAAGCCTGTCCTGTAGTACCAGAATTAGTCATAGAAATTATTTCACCAGAACAAACTTTCGGTCAGTTAGCTGCCAAAGCGAGAGATTATTTAGATGCTCAGGTATTGCGGGTTTGGGTAGTAGATAGCAAGGCTAGAAGCATTACAGTTTTTTACCCCGATGCAGCACCGCAGACTTATAGGGGAGATACCCTATTAAAAGATCCACTTTTTGAGGGATTAGAATTTACGGCGTCACAGCTATTTCAAATGGCAAAAATACCACCAACCTTCTCTTAGAGTCCGGAGTTTTTATACAAGTAGAGACTCGGGATATTTGTTTTTTTGAGCGACGCTTACTTAATTGCTCATTAATCTGCTTTCCTAACACATAACACATAACAACTAACGAATAACTAATGACTAATGACTAATGACTAATGACTAATGACTAATGACTAATGACTAATTTCAGCAAAATGTTTTTGCAATAAATCGTGAATAAATCGATAGCGCCGATCGCCAGTTTTTTGCAGCAACAAGCGATCTGCCGCAGCATCGAGAAAACGCCTGTAATCCCAAGGAATGTAACCCTTCGACCACAGCACGAGGTGCAATATAAACCTTTCAATCCCCGGAATTCCCGGCAACAAAGCACTAATTACCGCAGCAACAGCACCGGCAATTAATCCCCAAATCGACCCGGAGACTAGGGTAGCAATTAATCCTAAAATCACCCAAATCAGCCCGCCCACCAGCTTAACTCCCAACTGATACTTGCGCCGTTCCTCGTCTGTTTGCAGCCAGCTAGACGGTATGCGATCGAGGTAAAATTCTTGAATTCCTTGCTGTTCCATCCTTCTGGCCAACCATCCCAGCCAGTGGCGAATTTGTTCCGGCCGCAGTTCCTTACCTCTGGGATACTGCTTGACTTCCCGGGTCATTTGGTGGCGAATATAGGCAGTTAACAGATATTTGCGCTGTTCTTCTGCAGAAGTTATGCGCTTCCAAGATTCGATTAAAATATCTTCATAAGCCAGAGCCATCATGCTCAAAAGCAAGGGAACTTTTGCCAATTTCAACAACTCCGGCTCGCGCTCAATGCTATACCAAAGTTCGCGGCTTCGGGCGTCTAGCAGATAATTTTGAATTTGAGTTTCTGTTAAAGATTTCAATAAAACCGCTGCTTGCAGGCGAAATCTACTATCGCAGTTTTTGTAAGCTTCAAAACTGCTGCAAGCTACTAAATGTTTGGGTTTCAATTCGCTTTCAACAAACTGGTTGATTGCTTGAATGCAGATATTTTGGCGGTGGGTTTCTACTTCGTCCAAGCCGTCGAGGAGAGGCAGCAATTTTTGTTCGGCAAGCCATTTTTTGCCTACAGCAGGAGAGATGCGGTATTTGAACTGAAGTTGAGCAATTAACCAATCTGCGATCGCCCCGGATTCTGCTTTCCACGATCCGAGTTCAAACAGCACTGGTACTGGCAAACTAGCATCTTTTTGGGCGCGAGAAACTAACACCCGAGCTAATTCTAGCAGGGTCGTAGTTTTGCCGGAACCCGTCGCTCCCAAAATTACCAATTTGCCGCCGCTGCGCGAGAACACTTTAGCAATGCTTGCTTTGGGAGGAAGCCGAAAACTCGGACGGTTGCCGGCTTTGACTTCCACATCCCAACAGCGGTTAACACCCGTTGGCGGCGAGTCTTGGCTGAGGTTAGCCAGCACAGCAGCGTGCAAAGACTGCGCGAGGCCTGCTTGGACTTCCTGCTTCACCTCCTCCAACAATCGATCGCGGGGCGGTTGTAATCTCAGAGGAATGAATCTTGACATTTTAGTTACCTCGCGCTGAACGCTTACCTTGCCAGATTTGCGCGAAAATGATCCAGAGCAAGATTACCATCAGTACAGGCGTCCAGTATATATTGGCTCAAATTATTGCGGCAATTATCCATGTAAAATTTTATATAAAAATCCTGACCCAGCGGCTCGCACTAGGTATTTCCACTATAAATTAACTGGCGATCGCCCCAACTCCCAAACAAAAATTATTAGTATAAAGACAGAGAGGTCAATTATGCCATTTACTTCTACCCAAATCATCATCACAGGCTTAGCAGGAGTGGCAACAGCGGTGGGAGTTGCTGTTGCAACTATACAGTCGGGTGCGATGAAACCATCCAATCCTCCCCTTGCAGAATCGCCGGCCTCCACCAAAAACCAGATTGCAGCGGTGGCGGCGAACAACCCCGAATCTGGGCAACCAGAACCTCTGCAAGCACCAACCCAGCCTGCAAAATCTCCCCCATCTCAATCTCAACCAGCCAAAACCCCAGCAGTTCAACCCTCGCTAGTTGCAGAAGTCTCTGGGCCAAAAGTTGGGCCAGTAGTTGTCACACCGCCAAATTCGGGTTGCAAAATCACGCAGGCTGTAGTCAGCGATCCGAATCCACCGCTAAATGTGCGATCGAGCCCGCAAGTAAGGGACAGCCAAATAGTAGGAAAACTTAATAATAATACCTTTGTTTCCGTCGCCGAAGAACAAAACGGCTGGTTGCGAATTACCGATCCGCCCGGTTGGATTGCCAAAAACCGCACCGAAAGCAGTTGTTCCAACGTCAAGCAGCCGATTAATTTTCTACCGGGAGGAGATGAGGCAATAGTCAAAGGTCGAATTATCGGCGGCGGCAGTCATTCTTACATAATTCGCGCCGCTAAGGGTCAAACTATGACTGTTAGGACTCTGAAAGATGTTTTCCCCCTAATTATAGCTCCGGGTGGCGAACTTTTAGCAGGAAATCCTTATGAAGGCAATGAAACAGAGTGGACTGGAAAAGTGCCAGTAACTGGCAATTACACATTACAACTAGACTCAAATTTCAGGGGGTACGAATACGAATTTTCGGTAAAATTGCGATAAGTTTTCTGACCTATGTAGGGACACGGCAGTGCATACGCGGATCGGCGACTTTTAATAAATAGTATAATTAAGGAATCGCCCCAAGCGATATATCAAGAATTGCAAACTTCTGCCAATCTTCCGAATCAAAGTGCCACCATTCAGTTGTTATACCGATAAATCCCTGTTTTTTCATCGCATCCTTAAGCACTTGACGATTTTTCCGAGATTGGGCGCTGCCGCCTTGATAATCTCCGTGAGCTTTTTCGGTAAAATCATCGTAAGGTGTTGGCATTTCTAATTCTTTGCCGGTGCGATCGACTAAAGTCAAATCAATAGCAGCACCGCGATTGTGCCGCGAACCCCTAGCAGGATTAGCAACATAGCGCGGATCTGGCCTAACTTCCCACATTTGCTCAGTCACAGAGAAAGGCCTGTAGCAATCGTAAACTTTCAAACCCAATCCAATTTTTTCCAAATCTGTTTGAACTAGCGCTAACTTTTGAGCAACAGAACTTCTCAAGGCGCATTTCGATATAGGGTAAAGTTTTCGTTTCAAGAAATTGTTAGTAGTGGCGTAGCGGATATCGAGGCGAATGTTGCGATTTACGGTGCGGATGTCAACCAGTCGCGCCCATCTGGGAAGTTGACTCATGAAAATACTGTCAGGTACTATTGGGTTGGGTTCTGGTTGGGGAATTTGCACTTGTGGCGGCTCCTGGGCGCGGACAAAGGTTGTATGGTGCAGACCGATCGCACATAGCAACACTAGCATAAATGCGATCGGGTATTTTCCAAAACGATTAAATTTCATAGCTGTTCTGATTGTGAGTGTTAAAAAGTAGATTGAGGTCGTTGTTCTATGCTATAACCAATATTATGATGTCACCGTGACAGCAAGGGGAGCTATGAAAACTGCAATTTCACTTCCAGATTTAGTTTTTGAAGAAGCCGAGGCTTTGGCTAGTCAGTTAGGGTTATCGCGCAGTGAGCTTTATACAAAAGCATTGCAGGCGTATCTGCGGCGACACAACCGAGCTCGAATTTTGAGCAAACTGAATCAAGTCTATTCTGAAGAGTCTTCTAAACTAGATCCTGTCTTGGCAAAGATGCAATTTATGTCCTTACCCCATGAGGATTGGTAATGTATCGCGGAGAAATTATGATTGAACCGCGAAGACGCGAAGGACACGAAGGAAGAGGTCATATCAAATCCGTTGGTATCGGAATTATTCATCTCTCTATTCTCTGACTCTGCGCCCTCTGCGCCCTCTGCGGTTTAATTATTCCGAAACAATTGTAAACTATTTTACGCAACTGGCACTCTTAGTAAGGTGCGTCAGAATACTAAACCCTCGATAATTGCTCTAGAACTTCGTCTGACGCACCCTACAAATCGATGGTCGTGTGACAGGTTTGCCAAGGATCCTGTTGTTAAATTCCCAAGCGCTGATACACTAAATCTAAGTGCCTCAATTGATACTGCGGATCGAAACAATCATCAATTTCTTTGGTTGTCATCTTAGCTGTTACCCGATCGTCTTTAGCAATTAAATTGTAGAAATTGCCGCCCGGTTTGTTCCAGGCTTCGTGAGCACAAGATTGCACAATTTTGTAAGCGTCTTCGCGACTGGTGCCTTTTTCTACTAAGGCTAACATCACGCGCTGACTGAAGATGACTCCGCCGTAAAGGTTCATGTTTCGCTTCATATTTTCGGGATAGACTAGCAGGTGTTTTACTAAGTCTGTGGTTTCTACTAACATGAAGTGAGTTACTGTAGAACTGTCGGGCAAAATCATGCGTTCTACGGAACTGTGAGAGATGTCTCGTTCGTGCCAAAGCGCTACGTTTTCTAAGGCTGCGACGGCGTTGGCGCGGACAATTCTGGCCATCCCTGTGAGTCTTTCCGATCGAATCGGGTTGCGTTTGTGGGGCATGGCGGATGAGCCTTTTTGCCCTTTGGCAAAGAATTCTTCGACTTCGAGTACGTCGGTGCGTTGCAGGTTGCGGATTTCTACTGCAAAACGCTCGATCGATGCTGCTAAAAGTGCTAAGGTTTGGACGTATTCGGCGTGTCGATCGCGGGAAATGACTTGAGTGGATGCGGTATCGGGTTCGAGTCCGAGGTTTTGACAGGCGATCGCTTCTATTCGCGGATCGATATTAGCATAGGTTCCGACTGCGCCGGAGATTTTGCCGACTGCTATGGACGATCGCAAATTCACTAATCGGGCGCGGTTGCGAAAGACTTCGGCCAGCCATCCTGCTAGTTTAAAGCCAAAGGTGATGGGTTCGGCGTGAATTCCGTGCGATCGGCCAACCATGACGGTATTGCGATGCTGTTGAGCCTGATAGCGAATAGCTTGACTCAATTCTTCGACACGTTCTAACAAGATATTGACGCTGGCGACTAATTGCAGCGCCAAAGCGGTATCGAGCACGTCGGAACTGGTTAAGCCGAGGTGAATGTAGCGGCCGGCATCGCCTACATATTCGTTGACATTTGTCAAGAAGGCGATCATGTCGTGGCGGACTTCGGCTTCTATTTCGAGGACTCGTTTGGGGTCAAAATTAGCCTTAGCTTTGATTTCTTCGACTGCGGCGGCGGGGATGTAGCCGAGTTCGGCTTGAGCTTCGCAGACAGCGATTTCTACTTGCAGCCAGCTTTTCAGTTTGGCGGTTTCAGTCCAGATGTTGCCCATTTCGGGCAAAGTGTAGCGCTCTATCACGGTGGGAGTTGGGGAATGCGATCGTCCTATTGTACCTCTGCGAGGCCTCCGTCTTCAGTCTGGATGGGGAATTTGGGGCGATCGAACTATCCCTCTTCTGAGTTTGAATATTTCGTTTGTTTCGGATATTGCGTTTATAGCACAGTAAGTGTTATCGTGAAGGAAACAATCAAGTATATGTCGGCCAAATACTTACATACCCCTCCCAGTAATAGCTACACGGGTCTTGCTCGCTCGCAGCTTCTGTCTGCTGACCAATAAAACGGGGTCTGGTATAATCAGCGGTTTAAACCGCTGATTATACCAACTTATACCACCATATTGACTCTGTGCTTCAAAAACAATCACATCAAAAAAGAGATTAATTATGTTGAACCAAAAAGCATCGCTTGAGTCAGTTTTGATTCCCGAACAAAAACAAGAAGAAATAGCAAAATTAGATCGGATCCTCAGCCACGAATTTGCACAACCAAAATTAGTCGGAAGTAACGGAGAAGAGATAGTAATTCCTGAATCAGTCTACAGCATTTTGCGTCATATCGTGGGTGCAATGGCATCAGGTCAAGCTATCTCTCTAGTACCTCACAATCACGAACTGACAACACAGGAAGCTGCTGATATTCTGAATGTATCCCGACCATTTCTGGTCAAGTTACTAGACCAGGGAGAAATTCCTTGTATCAAAGTAGGAAAGCATCGACGTATTCGTTTGGAGGATTTAACTTTATATAAAGAACATCGAGACAACAAACGTCGCCAACACTTGGATCGGCTAATCGAGATGACCGAAGAAGCTGGTTTGTACGAGGCATAGAAATAATTCCAACATTAATATGTCTAAGCTTAGTGTTGTCCTCGATGCTTGTGTCCTGTTTCCTATGTATCTGCGCGATACTCTGCTTTCCACCGCCGAGGCTGGTCTGTATTTACCGTATTGGTCGCAGAAAATCCTTGATGAAGCAATGAGCAACCTTGTCCGCCAAGGGATATACTCCCAGGAGAAAGCAATAAATTTTGAAGCGGAGATCGATGCAGCCTTTCCCGAAGCAATAATTGAAGTACCTGTCGGCTTAGAGCAAATCATGAAAAATCACCCTAAAGACCGTCATGTTCTTGCTGCTGCTGTAACAGCAAAGGCTGATATCATTGTTACCAGCAATCTCGCGGATTTCAAAGAAAAGGATTTAGCTCCTTGGAACATCAAATCGCTGTCACCTGATGAGTTTATGAGCGAGCTATTTGACGAATACCCGGACTTAATAGTTAGATTATTACGGCAACAGTCGGAAAGGTACAAAAAACCTCCGAAGACTGTTGCTGAATTACTTGAATTTTTGGAAAAAAAAGCAGGAATGCCAAAATTTGCTAGTGATATTTTGTTATATGAATATAGTCGAGATATTGTGCAAACTGCGGAAACACTCTTAAGGAAATACGGCAGACAAATACCCGAAGGCGGTAAATTTCTTCAGGGAGAGCGGTATCGTATTTGGCAGCAAGAAAAAACACTTACAATTACTGCGAAAGATGGTAGAGGTGAAATTCTACGATTTCAGAATCAGGAAATTGAAGGGAATATCTCATCAGAGGATGTCAAAGCATTAAAAATATTTGCTCAAAGCTTGGATTGAGAATTAACAATAAATAGGGTTGAGGATCAACAAGCTGATTAAAATAACCGATTTGCAGGAGCTAAAGGAGCTACAAGATGAATAGTCGTTACAGCCTCATCATCCAGTGGTCAGAAGAAGATCGACTTTTTGTTGTTAGCTTGCCGGAGTTTATTGATGTCATGCAGCCTTGCACTCACGGACACACTTACGAGGAAGCAGCAAAACACGGACAAGAATTGTTAGAAACCTGGATTGAGCTATATCAAGAAGATGGCAAACCTCTACCAGAACCTAAGACGCTGGGGAAACGATTGCAGATTGCGTAAAGTTATTAATCCCAACCCATGAATATTTTTTACAGCAGCGAAGACGACGGTTATATTGCCGAAATGCGTCACAATCGCGAACTGACAACACAGGAAGCTGCTGATATCCTGAATGTATTACAACCATTTCTAGTCAAGTTACTAGAAAACGGAGAAATTCCCCATGTCACAGCTGGTTCTCATCGGCGCATACTTTTCCAAGATTTAATGGTTTATAAGGAACAGCGGAAAGTTAAGCGCCGACAAGGACTTAAGAAACTAACTCAATTTCTTCAAGATGAGGGTTTTTACGAAGAATCTGTATCCGATTTAGCTGAGTAATATGGAAATTATAACTCTTGCATAAATCTTTGAGTGATAGAGAAACCGCAGATTTAAAGCAGATAAACACAGATAAACGCAGATAATTGCAAGATTGTTTGGGAATGAGTGCAAGAGGTTTATTCTTTCTGTTGTTTTAGATTCCTGTGTCATTTTCCCTACGCCCGATCGCACATCCGCCTTACTGCATGCGATCGATCGTCCGATACTGCACCGCCTCCCCCACATGATTAGTTTTCAAGCTTTCATCCCCCGACAAATCAGCAATAGTTCTAGCAACCTTCAAAATGCGATCGCTAGCCCTCGCCGACAGCCCCAACTTCCGAATCGCCATCTCCAACAAATTCCGAGAAGCATCATCCAACTGACACCATTTGTTAATGTGACTGCTTTGCATCTCCGCATTACAGCGCAAACTAGATTCCGACTGAAAACGGCGAGTAGCGAGCTCTCGCGCCCGCTGCACCCTCACCCGCACCGGTTCCGACTCCTCCCCCGTCGGCTGTCGCGTAATTTCCTCAGGTTTCAAACGATTAACCGCCACTTGCAAATCAATCCGATCCATCAAAGGCCCCGAAAGTTTTGCCCAATATTGCTCCCTCTTTTGCGGCGAACAAGTACAGGGTTGAATCGAATCGCCGTAATAACCGCAAGCGCAAGGATTCGTACTCGCAACTAAAGTGAATTGAGCCGGAAACATCACCGATTGTCTAGTTCGAGAAATCGTCACATAACCATCTTCCAGCGGTTGTCGCAAAAACTCCAAAACATCTCTTTTAAACTCAGTTAATTCATCCAGAAAAAGTATGCCTCGATGTGCTAAAGAAATTTCACCCGGACGCGGAAAACTGCCGCCACCTACCAAAGAAGGCCCCGATGCCGAATGGTGAGGACTGCGAAAAGGCCGATCGCCCACCAAGCTTCCCTTATCCTTCAACAACCCAGCCACCGAATGAATTTGAGTCACATCCAAAGCTTCATCAAAAGTCAGCGGCGGCAAAATACCCGGCAAACGCCTCGCCAACATAGTCTTACCGCTCCCTGGCGGCCCCACAAAAATTAAATTGTGTCCCCCCGCCGCCGCAATTTCCAAAGCCCGCCGCGCGTGAATTTGCCCCTTTACATCCTTTAAATCTAAACCCGAAAATCGCGTTTTAGCTAACTCTTTTCGACCGTTTACTTCTACAGGCGAATAAACTTCAGGATTGTTCAAAAAATTAGTAACTGCAAAA
The DNA here is from genome assembly GCF_036702495.1 of Microcoleus sp. C2D2. Taxonomy (NCBI): domain Bacteria; kingdom Bacillati; phylum Cyanobacteriota; class Cyanophyceae; order Oscillatoriales; family Microcoleaceae; genus Microcoleus; species Microcoleus sp. C2D2. The sequence goes on from NZ_JAUBTO010000129.1 coordinate 14,491, forward strand.
ATATTCTCAAAACCATAAACAGATATTCCGTGTACCAAAGCCGCTTCCTGCGCGTTACCAGCCGGTACAACCAACCCCGAAATACCCATTTTTTGAGCAGCAGCGGCGATCGGCAAAACCCCAGCCACAGGTCGCAAACTCCCATCTAAAGAAAGTTCCCCTAAAAACAAATAATCGCCCAAAAGTTCACCGCTGACTTGTTCCGATGCTGCTAAAATGCCAATGGCGATCGGCAAATCAAAACTCGGCCCCTCCTTCCGCAAATCCGCCGGAGTCAAATTAATCACAATACTCCGCATCGGAAAAGCATATCCCGAATTTTTCAGCGTAGCCCTAACCCTTTCCTTAGCTTCTTGCACCGCAGAATCTGGCAATCCCACAACCACAATTTTCGGTAGCCCCCCCGACACATCAGCCTCAACACCAACCTTTACCGCGTCAATTCCTACGATCGATGCACTCCACACCCTAGCAAGCATTTTTCTTAATCCTTAATTTGCCTGTCCTTGATTCATCATCTATTATGATTAACAATGACTAATGAATATCGGAAGAGGCAAGAAAAACTTTTCCTTGCCTCTTCTTTTTCTCCTCTTTCCTCTCTCCTGCTGGGTCTTCCCTCTTCCCTCTTCCCCTTCTCCCTTCCCACTTGGGCCTTCCCTCTTCCCACTTCCCCTTCTCCCTTCCCACTTGGGCCTTCCCTCTTCCCACTTCCCACTTGGGTCTTCTTCCTTCTTCCTTCTTCCTTCTTCCTTCTTCCTTCTTCCTTCTTCCTTCGTTAACACCCATGACAACTCAAGAAACGCTTTTCAGCAAAATTATCCGCAAAGAGATTCCCGCAGACATCGTTTATGAGGACGACTTGGCCCTCGCTTTCAGAGATATCAATCCGCAAGCGCCCGTCCACATCCTCGTCATTCCCAAACAGCCTATAGCCAAATTAGCCGATGCCGAGTCGGAAGATCGTGCTCTCATGGGACACCTGCTGCTGACTGTCAAGCGCGTAGCAGAACTACTCGGACTTAGCAACGGCTATCGCGTCGTCATTAATAGCGGCAGCGACGGCGGCCAAACTGTAGACCACCTGCACCTTCACATTCTCGGCGGACGGCAGATGAAGTGGCCCCCAGGCTAAAGCCTAATTTTTACGCAGAACTTGCTGACTCATCCTCAGAAACCCGGTTGATTTCTATTGCCCAGCGCTTCAGAAACCGGGTTTCTTTTTTCGTCAATAAACCCGGTTGATTGGCTCTTATTGACAATGCAGCCCGATCGCACTAGAAACCCGCTTGTCAGTATTCTCCCGATAAAAATTTACCCTCGCAGAAGCCACCGGTGATATGTGAATAAATATTAAAAATCATCTCTTCAAGGCCTAATTAAGAGATATTTAAATAGAAAGGATCTCGACCTGAACACAAAAAAATTCTCGAACTGCTGAACCAACCTACATACAATAAATTCAGTTCTTCAGGTCGCTATATTTAACCGATTTGGTGTGTAATATTACTTTGTAAAAAACTACAAAACTTTACGAAGAATTAAGTCATTGTAAAAGTTTGTAAAATGTTTAAATTGTCAGCAGAAATCCCTTGGCAAACTAGAGTGAATGGTGTTACTAATAGAAGCGTGGGGCATCCCCACAACGAACCTTGAAAATTCAATTAAGCAATCATAAACCAAATGACAACAACCGTAGAGCGTCGCGAAAGCGGCAACGTTTGGGAACGGTTCTGCGAGTGGGTAACTAGCACCGAGAACCGCATTTATGTGGGTTGGTTCGGCGTCTTGATGATTCCCACCTTGATCAGCGCCACCGCCTGCTACATCATCGCCTTCATCGCTGCTCCTCCTGTGGACATCGACGGCATCCGCGAACCAGTTGCTGGTTCCTTGATGTACGGCAACAACATCATTACTGGTGCTGTTGTTCCTTCATCTAACGCAATTGGCTTGCACTTCTACCCCATCTGGGAAGCTGCTTCCTTAGACGAATGGTTGTACAACGGCGGCCCCTACCAATTGGTAGTTTTTCACTTCCTGATTGGCATTTTCTGCTACATGGGTCGTGAATGGGAATTGTCCTACCGTTTAGGTATGCGTCCTTGGATCTGCGTCGCTTACTCTGCACCAGTTGCAGCAGCAACCGCAGTATTCTTGATTTACCCTATAGGACAAGGCAGCTTTTCTGACGGTATGCCCTTGGGTATCAGCGGCACATTCAACTTCATGATCGTGTTCCAAGCTGAACACAACATCCTGATGCACCCCTTCCATATGTTGGGAGTTGCTGGTGTCTTCGGCGGTGCTCTGTTCTCCGCCATGCACGGTTCCTTGGTAACATCTTCTTTGGTTCGCGAAACAACCGAAACTGAATCTTTGAACTACGGTTACAAATTCGGTCAAGAAGAAGAAACCTACAACATCGTTGCAGCCCACGGCTACTTCGGTCGTTTGATTTTCCAATACGCGAGCTTTAACAACAGCCGTTCTTTGCACTTCTTGTTAGGTGCATGGCCAGTTGTCGGTATCTGGTTTACCTCTTTGGGTATTTCCACGATGGCGTTTAACTTGAACGGTTTCAACTTCAACCAATCGGTTATCGACTCGCAAGGTCGCGTCATCAACACTTGGGCTGATGTCATCAACCGCGCTAACTTGGGTATGGAAGTAATGCACGAGCGCAACGCTCACAACTTCCCCCTCGACTTGGCCGCCGGTGAAGTCACCCCAGTAGCAATGGTTGCTCCTTCCATCAACGGCTAAATTTAGCTTTTGATTTAACAAAAAGCGCTCCTAGAAATAGGGGCGCTTTTTGTTTTGGCAAGTAGAATTTGATAGATTTCCTTCTGTTAAATCTGTTAAATCCCATACACGGCGCGTTGCCGAGCTTCCTTCTTCCCGATCGATCTGATATATTAATGAGGAATTATTATTTTTGGCAATCATCAAAGTGGCGATATTTAACAGGCACAAATTTGAAAAACTCGTGGTTCATAAATCCAAAACATTAGCCTGGGCGATCGCATTTTTTAGCGGCATTTTGATGGCATTGACAACCGCACCAGTAAATGCTTGGCTATTGGCTTGGGTAGCCCTAGTTCCCCTCTGGATTTTGGTTGTTAGTTATGAAAAGCCTCTTCAAGAAGTAAAACAACCAAAATTCTTTTTTCTTCCTGCTTCATTCTTCCTTGTTCCTTCACTCTGGGGAATTGGCTATCACGGATTAGCTTTATCTTGGATTATGGGAATTCACCCGATGACTTGGTTGGGAGTTCCTTGGTGGCCGAGTTTGGCGATCGCACTTTTTTGCTGGGCATTCATCACCCTCTGGGGAGCCGCCTTAGTCGCCGTGTGGGCCTGGCTATTTGCGATCGCAATTTCCAAAATTAGTGGCACAGGCATCTTGCCTGTGATTCCCCAAAAAATTAGTGGCACAGGCATCTTGCCTGTGATTCCCCAAAAAATTAGTGGCACAGGCATCTTGCCTGTGATTTCCCAAAAAATTAGTGGCACAGGCATCTTGCCTGTGATTCGCGTTTTAATTGGCACAGCTTTGTGGTGCGCCTTAGAAAGTATTTGGAGTACAGGTTCGCTGTGGTGGACATCCCTATCATATACCCAAAGCCCGCACAATTTAGCAATATTGCACCTCGGTCAACTCTCCGGCCCCAGCGCAGTAACAGCCGCTATTGTAGCAGTAAATGGCTTAATCGCCGAAGCTTTTATAGAAGGAAGAAGGAAGAAGGAAGAAGGAAGAAGGAAGAATTGGATTCCTTATATTTGGCCGGCGAGTTTGTGTTTAGTTTTGCATATTGCAGGATGGAGCTTATACAACCGCCCTTTGAATCAAGAAGCTGCAACCGCTTTAAAAATTGGCATTATTCAAGGCAACATTCCTAACGAGATTAAGTTTGATTCAGGGGGTTGGGGGCGCGCTTTGGAAGGTTACACTATTGGATACAAACAGCTAGCAGACAGGAAAGTCGATGCTGTGTTAATTCCAGAGACAGCTTTGCCTTTTATCTGGACAAACGAGTATCAACGTTCTACTCTTTCCTTTTACCAAGCTATTCTCGAACGCGGCGTTGTGGCTTGGGTTGGAGGATTCGGACAGCAAGAGAATAGTATCACTAACAGCTTATTGGCGATCGATCGCACTGGAGAAATTATCGGCCGCTACGATAAACTAAAGCTAGTGCCTTTAGGCGAATATATCCCTTTTTACGAAATCTTAGGCGGGATTATTAACCGGCTTTCTCCCTTAGATGCTCATTTAGTACCCGGCAATTCTCAACAATTGTTTGATACGCCCTTTGGCCGCGCCATTGTCGGAATTTGTTACGATTCAGCCTTTGCTGAAAATTTCCGATATCAGGCGGCGAATGGAGGCGAATTTATGATCGCCGCTTCCAACAATGCCCATTATAAACCGCCGATGCTGGCTCAACATCACGCTTTAGATGTGATGCGGGCAATTGAGACGGATAGATGGGCAGTTATCGCAACTAATACGGGTTACTCTGCTTTTGTAAATCCTCGCGGCGAGACGGTTTGGAAGTCTGGAATTAATACCTATGAAGTCCGAGATACTACTATTTATCGGCGGCAAACTCGGACTTTGTACGTGCGGTGGGGAGATTGGCTGACGCCTGTATTGTTAGTATTTGCTGGGTTAATGCGGTTTATTGTTAAAATTTAACCAGTAAGTTATACCATTTTAGATTTTCTATACCAATCTCAAATCTCAAATGGAATGAATCTACTTATCTTTTTTCACGCGCTCGTGAATGCTAGGAGATAAAGAAATTAAATCGGCGATATTGCGCTGCATGGTAGCACAAATGCTGTCCAAAGGCAAATCATTCGTATCGTGCTGGAAGGGATTTTCTATTTCAATGCCGATTTCTTCGATGCCGAACAAAGTAAAACTAATTAAAGCTACAACTGGGCCGGTTCCCCAAGCCAAATCGTTCACCATTTGAAAGGGCAGTGCCAAACAGTAAAGCAACAATAGTTGTTTCAGGTGAATCGCGTAAGCCAAAGGGATAGGCGTCTTCAAAATCCGCTCGCAGCCGCCTAATACATCAATCATAGAGTTGATCAAGTCCTTCATACTAGTTAACTGATAGACATCGAGGCACTTGCGCTCGTACTGCTCGTGCAAGTAATCCTCAATCCAAAAGGCAATTTCTAGCGGCGGATTGTTCATTGATTTGAGCTTTTGGTACTGCGCTGGGGACATTAACGGCTCCAATTCTGGATTTACTGCTTCTTGCCGCAAGTGCAGTTTCATTGCCACAGCAAAGGCAGGTAACAGGCGTAGGGCTGACTTTTTGAGTTCGATATCCTGCGGGTCTTTTTCCTCAATTGCTACCCAGATTTGGCGCGCCAAATTGCGGACGTTGTTGATTAAAGTACCCCAAGCTTTTCGACCTTCCCAAAATCTGTCGTAGGCTGTATTTGTCCGAAAAACTAACAGTAAACCCAGGACAATACTCGGTACAATACTCGACAAAGTTGGCAAGGAAACCGGCAACTTAAAAAAGTGCAGCAGGGAAATAAAAACTCCAAAGCCACCGCACAGCAAAACGCGGGGCCAAATTGACGGAATCACAGACACCCGAACCTGTAATGCACTTTTAAACCAAGGCGGTCGATCGCCACTCATGCAAGTCTCCTGATTAAATTAGTAGTCTGCGCCCTAGGGCGGGCGGCGAAAATGCCTGGTAAACTTAGTTCTTCGGCTGCCGCGAGTCGATTGGAGATTCGAGATTTTAGATTGACTCCACAGATAAATCTGGGGGGTTTCAACTTTGGTCTAAAATTTTTTGGTCTCCACAACTGCTGTCAGGGCTTGTATTCCTATTTGAGTGCGGTATTTGAGTGGGGTGAGAACTTCCGAAAACAGCTTTCCTATAAACAACCTTTCGATTTTACCCAAAAAACTCATATTTAGGCTCAATCTCAAATCTCAAATCTAAAATTGATGGACTGAGGCACTTAATTCGGTAAGATTAACTATGTATCTTTAAACCTCAGCTTCCGTGCAAGAGCTACCGACATCTGTGCCCCCGCATTTTCACCGATTGCCAAACCAACGGTGGCAAATTTATTCGCCTCAACCACAGCAAGCCGAACAGTTTGCCGCTGAAATCGGTTTGTCGCCCTTGCTGGCACAGGTACTGATTAACCGGGGCATCGACTCTCTGAAAGAAGTGCAAGGGTTTATCGAACCGGAATCTCTGGTTTTGCCCGCACCAAAGGATGAGTTTCCCGATTTGGCTGCGAGTGTCAAACTGTTGCGGGAGGCGATTTCGGGAGGGCGAAAAATTGCGATTTGCGGCGACTACGATGCTGACGGGATGACGAGCACGGCTTTGTTGCTGCGAGCTCTCAGGGCTCTGGGCGCGAATGTGGATTATGCTATTCCGAGCCGGATGCGAGAAGGTTATGGGATTAACGATCGCATTGTAGAAGAATTTCACTCGGAAGGTGTCGCTCTCATTCTCACGGTTGACAACGGAATTGCAGCCTACGCCCCGGTTGCCAGGGCGCGAGAACTCGGTGTCAAAGTTATTATTACAGACCACCACGATTTGCCGCCCAAACTGCCGCCGGCTGATGCTATTCTCAACCCAAAATTAATTGCAGAATCTTCGCCTTATCGCGGTTTGGCTGGCGTAGGCGTTGCTTATGTTTTGGCGATTACTTTGGCAATCGATCTGCAGAAAGTGGGCGGGTTGGTGAATCCGCTGCTGGAGTTATTTACTTTAGGAACTATTGCGGATTTAGCGCCTTTGACTGGAGTTAACCGCCGCTGGGTAAAGCGGGGTTTGCGGCTGTTGCCTCGCTCGCAATTGGCGGGTGTTCAGGCTTTGATTCAGGTGGCAGGAGTCCAGCCTGCAAGTGCGGAAAGTCCCTCAATTCTCAACTCAAAAACTCAAACTCAAAATTCGTTAAAGCCGGAAGATATTGGTTTTAGGCTGGGACCCCGGATTAATGCTGTGGGGCGGCTGGCTGACCCTCAAATTGTGATAGAGTTGCTGACCGCGGACGATCGCGAATTGGCTCTCAAAAACGCGATGCAGTGCGAACAAATCAATCAGCGCAGGCAGGAGTTGTGCCAGGAAATTGAGCAGGAAGCCATCGCTTGGTACGAGAAAAGCGATCTCGATTTGCAGCAAGAACGAGTTTTAGTTGTCGTGCAGCCCGGTTGGCACCACGGGGTGATCGGGATTGTAGCTTCTCGGTTGGTGGAACGCTACGGCGTACCCGTTTTTATTGGTACTTTTGAGGATGAGGCGGAGTCGGGGAACGAGTTTAAGAAGGATAATAACTCTAAAATGGTGCGCGGTTCGGCGAGGGGAATTCCTGAGTTTAATGTATTTGACGGGCTGAATTTTTGCGCGGATTTATTAACTAAATTTGGCGGACACAAAGCGGCTGGCGGTTTTTCTATGCCGGCCCAGAATCTCGAACAATTCCGCAATCAACTGTCAATTTTTGCCAATCAATGTTTGCAGCCGGAACACCTAAAACCCCTGGTTTCAGTAGATGTGCGAGCGGATTTTGCTGAGATTAATCTCGACCTTTACCGACAAATTGATGCTCTGGAACCTTGCGGAATTGAAAATAAGGCTCCTGTATTTTGGACGCCTAATGTTTGCATAACTGAACAGAAAATTGTGGGTAAAGGAGGTCACGTTAAACTAACTGCAACTCAAGATGGAAAAGTATCGGCTAGTGTGAAGGCGATTGCTTGGCGTTGGGGGGAATATTTTCCTTTGCCTCGGCGGGTTGATATTGCTTACCGATTGCGGGAAAATAGTTTTAATGGCAAGACATCGGTGGAGTTAGAATTGTTGGGTGTCCGGCTGCCTGCAGGTGCTGCTAGTTCCAGGCCGCCGATGTTTGGAAAAGTTGAGTTTGATTACTGCGATCGCACTTATTCTTGCAGTCTGTCTCCCGCCGGGTCGAGCGAGGAATTGAGAATTCGCAACTCTCAAGGGCAAGTTCTGGCTGTTGCACCCGGACAAAACATCGGTTTGTTAGGCAACTCTCGCAAAGATGCTAGAGAAGTCGATGTATCTCTACCTTTTTTTGAGAATTTGATTCAAACTGCTAAACACGCCCTCGGTATTTGATAACTCGCTATTTGATAACAAAGCTCGTGCAAAGCGAGAAAATTGGCGATCGAGCGTTGTGAATTTTGAATAATTTAAAACTCAAAACTCCCAACTCTCGATCGCCCCGGAGCATGCTATAATTACAGGTCGCCGCCTTTAGCTGCCAGCAGAAAAATCACGATCGGGCCCGAAAGCACGACGGCTGCGAGTAAAGCTACCTGAACAATGAGTTGGTAGTCTACACCAGCCAGGCCGCTGAAAAGATCCGTTATAAAGTCCATGTGTCCTCCTGACTGTAGTGATTAAGTCTAGATTGTTGAATTAGAAAATCCGCTTCTGATTTTACCGGGCTATCGTCCCTATCTTTTAAGGAACTTTACAAAATTCAACAAAATGTAAACTGCGAGCCACCTCCCAGTCACAGGAAGGGACTTGATGCCCCTTCCGAGAAACTGCCCCCAATCTAAAATCTCAAATCGAACCGCCCCTTCCGACTTGCGGGCCTCCGGCGCTGGCAATTGATATACTTGAAGAGCCCCAATCTCAAGAAGTTTGGCATTTTCCAGATTATGCTGCGAATCTAAAATCTAATATCTAAAATCTCAAATCAAACTATGGCTACTTGGCGTTGCGTAAAGCAGTGCGGTGCTTGTTGTTACCTCGACCCAACAGAGCGCCCTGACTTAGACGAGTATTTATCCACAGAGGAACTAGCGCTCTACTTGAGCTTAGTCGGAGAGGACGGTTGGTGTATCAATTTTGACAGAGGGACGCGAGAATGCGGAATTTATGCCGATCGACCGCGCTTTTGTCGGGTAGACTCAGAGGTGTTTCAGGATATGTACGGCATTGAGCCTGCCGAATTGAACGATTTCGCGATCGAGTGCTGCTTGGAACACATTGAAGATCTTTATGGCGATCGATCTTTGGAAATGATCCGCTTTAACTCTGAAGTCGGAATCCTCGCCTTACCGAAAAATAGGGTCTAAAGCCCCTTCTTCAGCGGACGGCTTTCTCTAAAGATGTTATAGTTACGCGAGTAATGTTAGCGTAAATATGCTGGTATTTGAGGCAAAACTTGAGGGGACGAAGGAGCAGTATGAGCGGATTGATGAAGCCATTCGTACTGCTCGATTCGTTCGGAATAGTTGCATCAGATACTGGATGGACAACAAAGGCATCGGGAAGTATGAGTTGAGTGCTTATTGCGCTGTTCTCGCTCAAGAATTCCCGTTCGCTGGAAAACTTAACTCCCAAGCCAGACAAGCTTCTGCCGAACGAGCTTGGTCTGCTATCACTCGGTTCTACGACAACTGCAAAAAAGTCAAGCCAGGGAAGAAGGGTTTCCCACGATTCAAGCGCTTGCGAACCCACGGTTCTGTTGAGTACAAAACAACGGGATGGAAGCTGTCTGAGGATAGGAGAGCTATCACGTTCAGCGACGGGTTTGAGGCTGGAAGTTTTAAACTGTGGGGAACCCGTGACTTGAATTTCTACCAGTTGAAGCAGATTAAGCGAGTTCGAGTTGTTCGTAGAGCCGACGGGTACTACGTCCAGTTTTGTCTTGACGTTGAACGGATCCAGAAGAGAGAACCCACAGGTAAAACCATTGGTCTTGATGTTGGATTGACTCACTTCTACACCGATTCCAACGGTCAAACCGTTGATAATCCCCGCCATTTGAGAAAGTCCGAAAAATCCCTTAAGCGACTGCAACGTAGACTTTCTCATACCGAGAAAGGCTCTAAGAACAGAGCCAAAGCGAGAAATCGCTTGAGCCGGAAGCACCTCAAGGTAAGTAGGCAGCGTAAAGACTTTGCCGTGAAGTTGGCAAGGTGCGTAGTCCAGTCTAACGACTTGGTTGCCTACGAGGACTTGATGGTGCGGAATATGGTAAAAAACAGCAAGCTTTCCAAGTCTATTTCTGATGCGGCATGGTCTAACTTCCGCAGTTGGTTGGAGTATTTCGGCAAGGTGTTCGGTGTGGTGACAGTAGCTGTTCCACCTCATTACACCAGCGCCAACTGCTCTAACTGTAGGGAAGTTGTCAAGAAGTCGTTGAGTCAACGCACTCATAGATGTCCTCATTGTGGGCATGTGCAGGATAGAGACTGGAATGCAGCTATCAACATACTTGAACTAGGACTCCGTACCGTGCATTACTCACAAGTTAAGCTAAAAGCACTATTGTCAATGAGTAAAATTACTCATCTTTTACCTGTTGACCCAATT
>NZ_JAUBTO010000130.1:0-24562 GCF_036702495.1 Microcoleus sp. C2D2
AGATGCCTGTGCCACTAAGATTTCACAGGCAAGATGCCTGTGCCACTAAGATTTCACAGGCAAGATGCCTGTGCCACTAAGATTTCACAGGCAAGATGCCTGTGCCACTAAGATTTCACAGGCAAGATGCCTGTGCCACTAAGATTTCACAGGCAAGATGCCTGTGCCACTAAGATTTCACAGGCAAGATGCCTGTGCCACAAGGATTCTTGTGGGGTGGGCATCTTGCCCGCCCCAACTATTTGCACAGGCATCTTGCCTGTGCCACAAAAATTCTTGTGGGGTGGGCATCTTGCCCGCCCCAACTATTTGAAATCTCCTAAAGACCGGCCGCACAAACAGCCGCACCAATTAACCCTACATTGGGATTCAAAACAAGACGAACCGGCATCATTTCTAACAGGGAATCCATCCGGCCTTTGTGGGTAAAAGCCCGCATAAAACCGCCTTCTAGAATCAGCGGCAAAATTTTAGCAGCGATGCCGCCGGCTACGTACAAACCGCCGTAAGGTAACAGTGTCAGAGCCAGATTTCCGGCCACCGCACCGTAAGCTTCTACAAACATTTGCATTGTTTGTTCGGAAAGCCGATCGCACTTTTTGAGTGCCGCCTGTGCAATTGTCGCCCCCGGATCGACACTCTTCTCGGTTTTACCGATTTCTGACTCCCATTTTTTGATAACTTCCCCTATCTCCGGCGATTCAGGAGCAAACTTTCTGTCCCGCAAAAACTGGTAAATTGAAACAATCCCTTGTCCCGAAACCACACGCTCGATCGATATTCTTTGAATGTCGTGTTTTGCTAACAAATATTTCAGCAATTGAAACTCCAACTCCGAGCGAGGAGCAAAATCACCGTGTCCCCCTTCCGAAGAAAAAACCCTGATGCCATTTGCCTCGGGAATTGCAAAACAATTTCCCAAACCTGTACCCGCACCAATCACAGCAATTGGATCGTGTTGGCGGGGTTTTCCGACTTGCAAAGTGTGCAAATCTCGATCGTCCAAACCCCACACGCCGTAGCCAACCGCGACAAAATCATTAATTAAACTAACGTGTGATATTCCTAATTCTTGTTCCAGACGCTTTGCATCCAGCACCCAAGGCAAATTAGTCAGTTTTGCAGTGTTGTTAACCACCGGACCTGCGATCGCAAAACAAGCTTTTTCAGGTACAAGCGGCCCATTCAACTTAATAGCAGCTTCCCTCAAGAACTGCTCCACCATCGGCACTAAATCTGGAAACTCCCCGCTCGGATAGCGGAACTCATAAAGAGCGTTCATTTCACCCTTAACAGTCCTTTCCACTAAGCGCAAAATTGTCTTAGTTCCGCCAATATCGCCCGCTAATAATAATGCCATAAATCTTTTTTTCAACCAAAGATAACATTCCCCATTTAAACACCCACAGTATTAATTGCCAACCAAGCCCGCAGCACCTCAGCCACAGTCCAAGCTTGAGCCGTGCAGCCCCGCGGCGAGTGGGGGGCGTCGCCCTCAAAAATTTCGCCCAGACTGCCAACTCCGCCGGCCCTTATATGATGTGCCATCGGTTCGAGGAATTCGCTCGCTTGTGCTGGGTTTTTGTATACGTGCAAGTGCGCCAAGACAAACGGGCCAATCAGCCAGCCCCAAGCTGTGCCCTGGTGGTAGGCGCTGTCACGCTGCATTTGGTCGCCTCCGTATGCGCCGCGATACTGCGGGTGCTCCGGCGAGAGGCTGCGGAGGCCGACAGAAGTCAGAAGCTGTTGAGCGCAGCCGTCCACCACGCCGCGCTGCTGGATGGGCGTCAGTAACGGTGTATAGCGGGTTTCCTGGCGCATCCCCGCTGACAAGGAGTTGGCGGAGTGAGGAGGAATCGAGTCTAGGGGCAGGGAAACGGCGAATATCTGGTTGGGCCGCAGGGAACTATCGTGTCCCTCGGGGCCATCCAGAACGTCGTAACAGTAACCGGTTGAGGCGTTCCAGAAGCGAGGGAATCCGGCGGCCGTTCGATCGCCCAATTGCTCGTATTCATAGTCAGGCTTGCCCAATTTTCGAGCAAAACTTGCCATAGCTTGTATAGCATTGTACCAAAGCGCGCTGAGTTCGATCGGCTTACCAATCCGAGGCGTCACCACCCAATCCCCGATTTTCGCGTCCATCCAAGTCAGTTGCACACCCTTTTCGCCGGCGTAGATTAAACCGTCATCGGGATCGAGGCGGATCTTATACCTAGTTCCCTGCATGTGCCAGTCAATAATCTCACATAAGGTGGGCCAGAGCTCGCTCAAAAGTTCCTCGTCTCCCGTGGCATCAATATAAGCGCGAATTGCCTCAAAATACCACAGAGTGGCGTCTGCGGTGTTGTATTCCGGTGCGCCGCCCGCATCCGGGAAGCGGTTCGGCAGCATCCCCCGATCGATATACCGCGCAAATGTCCGCAAAATCGAGCGCGCAATGGACCATCGCCCGGTACAGATTGTGAGGCCGGGTAGGGCGATCGTCGTGTCGCGCCCCCAGTCGCTGAACCAGGGATATCCGGCGATGATCGTTTTGCCTTCGGGTTCCTCCGGTAGCGGGCGGCTGACGATAAATTGGTCGGCGGCTAGCACTAACTGATCGATCCAGTCGGGAGAGTCGCTCACTTTTGACCAGTTTTGCAGCAGTTCTCGATCGGCAGCGCGACGCACTTCTAAAGCTGTACCGCCGTTGAGTTCGGTATTTTTCTCGGTGCTGGCTATCAATGTCAGAGAACTTCCCGGTGCGATTGTCAAGTGAAAAGTCGCCGCGTGCAAGTGATCCTCGCTGCAGTCCAATCCGCGCCGCTTTTCGGCTGCCAAATCAAATCCGTAATGCCAATTGTATAAAGGTGCAGAAACTCGAAATTTTGCCTCGGCTTCGGCATCCGTCAGCAGGTACAGCGGTGCAGACTCGGGAAATGCAGTCACGCAAACCCCGCGTTCCAAGGTTTCTAGGCTCATCTGCCAGTCGCCGGCGCGAGTTGTGTGGTGGTAGTCGCGATAGTTGATCAGGGCTTTGACAGCGAGGGCGATCGGTTGTGAGGCGCGGTGCAAGCGGTATTGAATATATGTTGTGTTAGCACCTTGCTGCATCCAAATCCGCTTTTCCAGGATAGCGTCGGCGAGAGCAAACCTCCAAACAGGCGTCGTGCCTTCGAGGTGAAAGCTTTCGATGTAGTTGTAGCCGTGAGGTTCCATCGTCGCGTCGGCCCAGCGGTTTGTATAAAGCGGATAGGCGCGATCGTGATACACAGCCGTCTCGTCCAGCTTGGCGAGGATCAAAGTGCGTCCCAGCGGGGGTTTGAGGGCGGCTACCAGCAGCCCGTGATAGCGGCGTGTGAGGAGACCCGCGATCGTACCGCTAGCGTAACCGCCGATCCCGTTTGTGACCAACCACTCGCGAGACTCCGCCGAGTCGAGATTGCAGCAGATTTCCCGTCCAAAAGCCATAACCATAAAATGCACACTCGCGCTAATTAGTGATCTATCTTTAGGTATATTTTATACAGATAAACAAGAAATATTAACCGTTCCAGGCAGCCGTCTTGGCGATCGGGCTCTTCGTGCAGATTCATCGTCTAATTTAGACATAACCAACCGCTACTTTTGCCTCATACACAATTGTAGCCTTTGATGGCTCTGTCTAAAGTTAGTTGTTTGTTATATTAAGTAATATTACCGTCTAAACAGGCGCGGAACGTTAAGGACAAAGCATTTGATAGCGCGTCGGGCGATCGGACCACCAACCTATTTGATAAGGAGAACAGCTCAAAGTGAAGATAGGAGCAAATTACCTCGGCAACAACCAATGTGAATTTACCGTTTGGGCGCCCACCGTCAAACAAATAGCAGTCCAAATAGTTTCCCCAAAAAAACGCCTGATACCCATGCAACAATCTGCAGAAGGTTATTGGCAAACCACAGCTACAGACATCGAACCAGGAACCCTTTATACCTACCAAATCGAAGGAAAAATAGAGCGACCAGACCCAGCCTCAAAATATCAACCCCAAGGCGTACACGCCCCGTCGCAAGTAATAGATCAAAACATCTTTACTTGGACAGACACAAATTGGCAAGGCGTGCCGCTAGCCGAAATGATTATTTACGAACTGCACGTCGGCACCTTCACGAAAACCGGAACATTTGAAGCAATAATTCCCCAGCTCAAACAACTTAAAGAATTGGGAATTAACGCCATCGAAGTAATGCCAGTAGCCCAATTCCCCGGCGAACGAAACTGGGGATACGACGGCGTATATCCCTACGCCGTCCAAAACTCCTACGGTGGCCCCGAAGGCTTCAAAAAACTCATCAACGCCTGCCACGAACACGGCATTTCAGTAATTCTCGATGTAGTTTACAACCACCTCGGCCCCGAAGGAAACTACCTCAGTCAATTCGGTCCCTACTTTACATCAAAATACGGCTCAATTTGGGGAGACCCCCTCAACTTCGACGACGCATACAGCGACGGCGTGCGCAACTATTTTATTCAAAACGCCCTCCACTGGTTTAGAGATTATCACATCGATGGCCTGAGATTAGATGCAGTTCAAGCAATATTTGAAGTAGGTGCCAGACCTTTTTTACAAGAACTATCTGATGCCACATCCGATATTTCCCAAGAGCTAGGACGGCAGATTTACTTAATAGCCGAAAGCGATTTAAACGATGTCCGCACTATACGTCCTAAAGAGCTCGGTGGCTTCGGAATAGACGCCCAATGGTGCGATGATTTCCACCACGCACTGCACACCTTGCTCACCGGAGAAGACGACCGATACTACCAAGATTTCGGCAAGTGCGAACACTTAGAAAAAGCCTTCAAAGAAAGCTTTGTTTACTCCGGCCAGTACGCCCCCCACAGAAAGCGGAAACACGGCAGTTCTGCCAAAGATGAACCCGGCCATAAATTTCTGGTGTTTGCCCAAACCCACGACCAAATCGGCAACCGCATTTTGGGAGACAGACTCTCGAAAATAATTGACTTTGAAGGATTGAAACTCGCAGCCGGCACAGTCTTAATTTCTCCCTACATTCCCTTCTTTTTTATGGGAGAAGAATACGGAGAAGAAGCCCCCTTTCTGTACTTTGTTTCCCACTCAGACGCTAACTTAATTGAAGCTATCCGCAAAGACAAACAACAAGAATTTAAAATCTTTGAAGGGCGAGGCGAGTTTCAAGACCCTCAAAGTCCTGAAAGCTTCTCGAAGTGCAAGTTAAACTGGGAAAAACAAACAGAAGGCAAACACAAAATCCTCTGGGAATGGCACCAACATTTGATTCAACTGCGGCGGACAATACCGGCCCTTAAAAAACTCGACAAAAACAGTCTAGAAGTGTCCAGCATTGAAGCGGAAAAAATCTTATTTCTACGTCGCTGGACAGATGACAGCCAGATATTCTGCATTCTAAACTTCAACAGGCAAGATGTAGCTTTTACGGCTCCACTTCCCCAAGGCAACGGTCACAAAATTTTAGACTCTGCTGATGTAAAATGGATGGGCTCAGGTTCTAGCTTGCCTGAAAAGATAAATTCAGAGCAAGAATTGACTGTTAAACCGCAGAGTTTCGCACTCTACGAATTAGAGTAATTAAAACGGGAGGCAGAGCCTCAAATACAGGCGTTCCCAGGCTCTTCCTACGAACAAGAAACGGGAGGCAGAGCCTGTGTTTCTCGTTCCCAGGCTCTGCCTGGGAATGCAGTCTAGGAGGCTCTGCCTCCTAATATTAAAAGAAAAAAAACCAGGAGTAAAATTAACATAATGCGAATTCCCACAGCAACTTATCGAATTCAATTTCATGGAGGTTTTAACTTTGAAGCCGCCAAACAAATCCTTGGCTATTTGGAAGAATTAGGAATTACCGACCTTTACGCTTCACCGATATTTAAAGCTAGAAAAGGCAGCAGTCACGGATACGATGTCGTTGACTCAAACCAGATCAATCCCGAATTGGGAACCTCAGAAAACTTTGAAGCGCTTACATACGAAATCAAGAAACGGAACATGGGATGGGTGCAAGATATTGTCCCGAACCACATGGCTTACGACACTCAAAACTTGCTGCTGTTAGACGTATTGGAACACGGGCCGGATTCCGACTATTTCGATTACTTCGATATTGAATGGAATCACGCTTACGAACATCTCAGGGGTCGAGTGCTGGCTCCGCTTCTGGGCAATTTTTATGGAGAGTGTCTGGAAAATGGCGAGATTCAACTCAAATACAGCGAAATTGGGCTAACCATCAATTATTATAGCTTACAATTGCCAGTAAAAATAGAATCTTATGCTAAATTTATCAGTCATAATTTGGGGCATTTAGCCAGGGAATTAGGCAGACGCCATCCAGATTTTATCAAGTTTTTGGGAATTCTTTATTTGATTAAAAATACATCTTCAGAAACTAAAGGTAAAGCCAGATACGATCAGATAGCTTTTGTCAAAGGACTGCTGTGGGAACTCTACAATCAAAATCCCTTGGTGCAGGAATTTATCGATGAAAATATCAAATTTTTTAACGGAGAAAAGGGTAATGCCGAAAGTTTTAATTTGCTGGACGATTTGCTTTCCGAGCAGTTTTACCGTCTGTCATTCTGGAAAGTGGGAGCCGAAGAAATTAACTACCGAAGGTTTTTTACAGTCAACGAACTGATTTCGGTAAAAGTTGAAGAGATTAAAGTTTTTCACAAAAACCACGCTCTGATATTCGACCTTGTTGAAGAGGGAAAGTTTACCGGATTGAGAATCGACCACATCGACGGACTGTACGACCCCACAGAATATTTGAAACGGCTCCGGGAGAGAACGGGAGACACTTACATTACTGTTGAAAAAATTCTGGAACACGAAGAATATTTGCCGTCATATTGGCCGATTGAGGGAACGAGCGGCTACGATTTTTTGAACTACGTAAACGGCGTTTTCTGTCGGCGCGATCGCGAACAGCAATTTAGCGAAATATATCAGAGATTTACTCGCTTGAACGTTCCTTACGAACAGTTGTTTTTAGATAAAAAAGGGCTGATTGTTGAGAAGAATTTGGCGGGAGATGTAGACAATCTGGCTCAACTATTGAAGAATATCTCCGGTCAATCCAGACAGGGAAACGACTTTACTCGTCCCGGTTTGGAAAAAGCATTGGCTGCTGTTTTGACGATTTTTCCAGTCTACCGAACTTACATCAATCAAGACGGTTTGAGAGAGTCCGATCGCACTTACGTAAAATATGCGATCGCCCATGCCAAAGAACAAGTACCGCGACTCCTCAAGGAACTTAAATTTATCGAAACGGTGCTGTTGCTAGAAGAAGAAGAAACCCTAACAACCGAACAAAAAGAGCAGCGCCGACACTTTGTAATGAAACTCCAGCAGTTGACAGGACCTTTGATGGCAAAAGGCGTTGAAGATACGCTTTTATACGTCTACTATCGGCTTTTATCCCTCAACGAAGTGGGAGGAAACCCCAGTCAGTTCGGCGTTTCCGTGGCAGATTTTCACGAGTTCAACCAAAAGCAGCAAGTAGCTTGGCCGCACAAAATGAATGCTACAGCTACCCACGATACCAAACGCGGCGAAGATGTGCGAGCCAGACTTAACGTTTTGTCAGAACTTCCCGATGAATGGGAACAGCAAGTCAAGTCTTGGAGAGAGCTAAACTCTTCTAAGAAAGTCAACTTTCAGAATCGAATGGTTCCTAGTACGAATGACGAATACTTCTTGTACCAAACTCTGCTAGGCAGTTTTCCATTTGAGGGAATAGAAAACACTGATTATGTCGCTCGCCTGAAAGATTATGTCATTAAAGCTGTCCGCGAAGCGAAAGTCTATACGGCTTGGCTGAGACCGGATAACGACTACGAAGCTGGTTTTATGACCTTTGTCGATAGCGTTCTAGAACCTTCGGAACAAAATCAGTTTTTCAAGAAATTTACACCTTTCTGGAAAAAAGTAGCTAATTACGGAATTTTCAATTCTTTATCTCAAACGCTGCTGAAAATTACAGCTCCGGGCGTTCCCGACATTTATCAAGGCACGGAATTTTGGGATTTAAGCCACGTCGATCCGGATAACCGCCGTCCCGTTGATTTTGCCCGCAGAATCGAGGTTTTGCAGGAAATTAAACAGCAAGCTGAGACGGATATTTTGCAACTGGTTGAGGATTTGATTGAGACGCGGGAAGATGCTAGAATTAAGCTGTTTTTGACGGCAAGAGTCCTAGATGCCAGAAAAAAATACTTGGAAGTCTTTAAATCAGGCGACTATCAGCCCCTGCAAGTAGCGGGTACGTTTAAAGATAATGTTGTTGCCTTTGCCAGAAGCTTTGGAGATACTACAGTTATTGTCATTGCTCCCCGGTTTTTGGTGGGAATTGTCAAACCGGAAGAAATGCCGCTTGGCAAAGAAGTCTGGAAAGATACTAATCTGGAATTGTCCGAGGAAATGCCGTCGGTTTGGAAAGATGCGATTACAAATCAGGCGGTAGAAAGTAACGGTAAGCTGGCAATTGGTGAAGCTCTCAGTTACTTTCCCGCAGCTCTGCTGATCGGTGAAAAATAGCAATTAAATAGTCTGCCCTGGCGGACTTTGTACAGCTAGCGGCAGGTTGAAACCTGTCGCTTTTTTAGTGATAATCATAGCAGGAAAGCAATTTTAGTAGCGGGATGAAGAGCAAAATGCGATCGCTCGTCTAAACCGAAACCAGTACCGAAACCCAACGCCGTTGGTGGGCTTACCTATTTGTCCTAGACGAATTCATTGCCGAAGCCGATGCTACGATCGACCGCCCAGCAGCTTATCAGGAAATTGGGTCTAAAACCCCGTCCTTCTAGGACGGCTTTAACTGTAAAGTTTTAATAAGTCGCCAAATATCCTATGCTGAATCGTGTAGCCTAAGGTGGGAGGTAAAGCCATGCTAGTTTTCGAGTTTAAAGCATACGGAAAATCGAATCAGTTTACTGCCGTAGACGAAGCAATTCGTACCGCAAAATTTGTCCGCAATAGCTGTATAAGGTATTGGATGGATAATAAAAAAGTCGATAAATACGACTTGAATAAATACTGCGCTGTACTGGCTCGTAATTTTCCCTTTGCTGACGAACTCAACTCAATGGCAAGGCAAGCTAGCGCAGAACGAGCATGGTCTTCTATCTCCCGATTCTACGATAACTGCAAGAAGGATATTGCTGGCAAAAAAGGGTATCCACAATTTCAGAAAGATTGCCACTCTGTTGAGTATAAATCAACAGGATGGAAACTTGCAGCCGATCGGAAATCAATCAATTTTACCGACAAAAAAGGAATTGGTCGATTAAAACTGAAAGGCACACGCGACTTACACTTCTACCAAATCAGCCAAATAAAAAGGGTGAGACTGGTAAAACGTGCTGATGGTGTGTACGTTCAATTCTGTGTGGATTTCGATAGAAAAGAAAGCACCCAGCCTTCTGGCAACACTATCGGATTAGACGTGGGACTGAAAGAGTATTACACTGATTCAAACGGAACTACGGTTGAAAACCCGCTTATTCCTAAGAAAAGGTGAAAAAGTCCTCAAACGTTCAGGGTGTCGTGTATCCAGGAAAGTAAAAGGTTCAAAGAACAGGGGCAAAGCTAGGCGGATTCTAGGCAAACGCCATCTCAAAATAAGTAGGCAGCGTAAAGACCATGCAATAAAGCTTGCACGGTGCGTAATCTCATCAAACGATGTAGTCGCTGTGCGTTGATTTGAGGATTAAAAACATGGTGAAGAATCATTGTTTAGCTAAGTCCATTAATGACGCATCTTGGTATCAATTCCGTGTAGGGCTTGAATACTTCGCAAAAGTATTTAAAAAGATCACCGTTGCGGTAAACCCGCAATATACCAGCCAAGAATGCTCTAGCTGCGGTGTAATTGTAAAGAAAACGCTATCTACTAGAACGCACGTCTGTAAATGTGGGTGTGTAATGGATAGAGATGAAAACGCCGCTAGAAATATCCTCTCCTGAGAGGATTGGGTACGGTAGGGCATACCGGAACTTTTGCGCTTGACGCAAGCAACGCTTTAGGAGAATCAATCTCTACTTGGGCTGGAGAAATTCTGCCTCAGCAAATTGGCTCGTAGATTAAAGAATCCCCGTGCGTTTACGCCGGGGAGTGTCAAACAACAAAGACGGCAAATACAACACAACGTATACGGTTTGCCACAATACCCGAATCGATCGAACCCCGTACATTAGGAAGAGTAAAGAAAAGCAGTCAACAACTGTAGCGGTGCAAGCCTGACGGATGCAACCGTCCCTCAACAGGTTCGGTAAATACCCCTTCATCGCAAGGTCTACCGCCCGCAGTATAGAGATAAGCACCCTATCGAAGACTGTATTAAAGCAGGACTCACTACCCGTAAACCGCGAGGTAAAATCGCAGTCCTGAATAACCAGACTATCGCACAGATAGAAAACCAAAATTTTGTAGAGATTGGAGCCGGAACACCCCTATGGGAAAAGTAGTTGGAATTGACTTAGGTACGACAAACTCCTGCGTCGCAGTTATGGAAGGCGGCAAACCCACCGTCATAGCCAACGCCGAAGGGGGTCGCACCACACCTTCTGTAGTAGCTTATGCTAAAAATGGCGATCAACTTGTCGGACAAATCGCCAAGCGTCAAGCCGTGATGAACGCCGAAAACACCTTTTACTCAGTAAAACGGTTTATTGGGCGTCGCGTTGATGAAGTAGCGCACGAAACCACTGAAGTTTCCTACAAAGTCCTCAAAGTTGGCAACAGCCTCAAACTAGACTGTCCCGCCCGTGGCAAGCAATTTGCCCCAGAAGAAATTTCTGCACAAGTTCTCCGCAAACTGGTAGAAGATGCCAGTAAATACCTCGGCGAAACAGTCACCCAAGCGGTAATTACTGTTCCCGCTTACTTCAACGACTCCCAGCGCCAAGCTACGAAAGACGCTGGCAAAATTGCCGGGATTGAAGTGCTGCGGATTATTAACGAACCTACAGCAGCAGCTTTAGCTTACGGATTAGATAAAAAGACCAACGAAACCATCCTAGTGTTTGACTTAGGTGGCGGTACTTTCGACGTATCTATTCTAGAAGTAGGCGACGGCGTATTTGAAGTGCTCGCAACAAGTGGAGACACTCACCTCGGCGGTGACGACTTCGACAAAAAAATCGTCGATTACATCGCTAATGAATTCCAAAGAGCCGAAGGAATTGACCTCCGCAAAGACAAGCAAGCACTGCAACGCCTGACGGAAGCGGCCGAAAAAGCCAAGATTGAACTTTCGAGCGTTACTCAAGCAGAAATCAACTTGCCGTTTATTACCGCGACTCAAGACGGGCCAAAACACTTGGACATGACTTTGACGCGGGGCAAATTTGAAGAACTCTGTTCAGATTTGATCGATCGCTCTCGCATCCCCGTCGAAAATGCGATCCGCGACGCCAAATTAGACAAATCTGCAATTAATGAAGTCGTCTTAGTTGGCGGTTCTACGCGCATTCCTGCGGTGCAAGAACTGGTCAAAAAAATCCTCGGCAAAGAACCCAACCAAACGGTAAACCCGGACGAAGTGGTCGCAGTCGGTGCAGCAATTCAAGCCGGCGTACTCTCCGGCGAAGTCAAAGACATTTTGTTGCTCGACGTTACCCCGCTGTCTCTTGGCGTCGAAACCTTGGGCGGCGTGATGACCAAAATCATTCCCCGCAACACCACTATTCCTACTAAGAAGTCGGAAACTTTCTCGACTGCTGTGGATGGCCAAACAAACGTGGAAATTCACGTTTTGCAAGGCGAACGTGAATTGGCGAATGATAACAAGGATTTGGGAACCTTCCGCTTAGATGGAGTTCCGCCGGCACCCCGTGGCGTACCTCAAATTGAAGTTACTTTCGATATCGATGCTAACGGTATTTTGAATGTAGCTGCTAAGGATAAAGGTACTGGCAAGGAGCAATCGATTAGCATTACTGGTGCTTCTACTTTGCCCACCACTGAAGTCGAGCGCATGGTGAAGGAAGCCGAATCGAATGCTTCTGCTGACAAGGAACGTCGCGAAAAGATCGATCGCAAAAACCAAGCCGACTCTTTAGCTTATCAAATTGAGAAGCAGTTGGCCGAACTTGGAGACAAGGTTCCTGCTGATGACAAGACTAAGGTTGAAGGGTTGATCAAAGACTTGCGCGATGCGATCAATAGTGAAGATGACGATCGCATCAAGACACTGACAACAGAGTTGCAGCAAGCATTCTACGCCGTCAGCAGCAACCTGTACCAGCAAGCAGGCGGCCCGACTGACGGTCCTGGTGGCCCTGGTGGTCCTGGTGGCCCTGGTGGCTATGCAGGCGGCGGCCCCACTGGCGGTGGCGACGACGTGATTGACGCGGACTTCACTGAAGGCAAATAGAAGGCTAAACTAAAAGCCCGCAGCTAGAAGCAAGAAACCCGGTTTTGAACAGAAACCGGGTTTCTGCTCATTCAAAAACAAACAAAAGCCGATCGACTAAAATTACTAAAAATCTTGCTTGAGGCATAGTGACCCAACTAAAATATGCTTCAGTAAATATCATAAACTAGCAGTAATATCGCAATCGAGACTAATTAAATGTCACGTTCTCCTATACCAAATTCTTCCCCAAATCCTCCCAACCAATCCCAGATTGCATCCTTGCGGCGTCTGCGCCAAATCAGCCACTTACTTGACAATGCAATTCCGATTCCCGGTACAAAATACCGCATCGGACTCGACCCGATATTGGGACTTATACCGGGCGGCGGCGATTTAATCAGTTCAATTTTTGCAGGTTATGTTGTCTTCAAATCCGCTCAAATGGGAGTGCCACAAGAGACTTTAGTAAAAATGGCTGCTAACATCGTATTTGATACAGTTGCGGGTACTGTACCGGTTGCTGGAGACTTGCTTGATGTTGCTTGGAAAGCTAATGTCAAAAATATAGAATTGCTGGATGCTCATTTAGGTTCCCCTGAACCTGGGAAAAAAGCCGATTGGTTATTTGTCGCGGCTTTGCTGTTGGGTTTGATGTTAATTGTCGGAGGCGTGATTTTCTTGAGCGTGATGCTTTTTGGGTGGGTATTTCGAGTAATTACAGGGCGTTGATTTTGGGTTTTAGGGTAAAAATAAGAGATGGGCGATCGTAGGGTGCAAGATGTGACTTTGAAATACTCACCGACCGTCGCGGACGGTGATTCTTGACGCTTCACAGGGTTCTGCTACCGAAGTAGTCTGACAATCCCTCTGCGCCCGTTTATAGTCGTGGCGATTCCCCATCCCGACTTTCTCTATGTTTCTAGAAGCATTTTTATCTCTATCTTGCTCAGTACCACAACTGGGACAAAGCACTGAACGAATAGACAAATCGATTTTACCCCATTTAAAACCACAGTCCGCACAAACTTGGCTAGTAGGTTCCCACCTGCTAATTACTTGAAACTCTCTGCCAAACTTTTCAGATTTGGTTTCACAGAGAGTCCTAAACTCCCTCCATCCTTGCTGACTAATCGCCCTTGAGAGTTTTCGATTTTTCAGCATCCCTGACACATTTAAATCTTCCCAAATAATCACTTGGTTTTCGTTGACTACTTTGGTTGACAATTTGTGCAGGAAATCTTTACGGGTATCGGCAATGCGATTATGTAATTTAGCAATCTCGATCCTAGTTACGTTTCTTCTTTTAGAATCTTTTGGCTGACGGGCCTCTTTGCGTTGGAGTTTACGAACTTTCCGGTCTAACTTTTTATAACTAGGACTTTCAGCTTTTTCGCCATTGCTCATCACTGCAAAGGTTTTAATCCCTAAGTCTATTCCGATACTTGGGTTTTTAGCCTCAGATTGAATTGGTTGAACTTCTAGGACAAAACTTAGGAAATAACGATTTGCACAATCTTTGATTACTGTGACGGAGCTAGGTTCAGACGGGAGGCTTCTTGACCATATTGGGTTGACAATACCAATTTTAGCTAAATAGACACCGCCGTTTTTAATGGAAAAACCTCCAATCCTAAATCGCGCCGATTGGCTATTTGTTCTTTTCTTGAATTTAGGATACCCAACCTTAGTACCTTTCCGCTTTCCTTTGCAGGAGTTGAAAAAGTTCTTGAAAGCTACTTCTAAATCAGTTACAGACTGCTGTAAAGGGATATTAGAAACTTCACTCAACCAAGCTCTTTCTTCGGTTTTTTTCGCCTGAGTTATCACTACTTTTTGTAGTTGGGCCGAACTTGGCTTTTTTTCGGACTGTTTACAGAGGGCTAGGCTATCGTTCCAGACTACCCGGACGCATCCAAACAACTGAGCTAAGCTCTGCTGCTGTTGACAGGTCGGGTAGAATCTGTATCGAAACCTTGCTTTCATGGTTATATTGATATTGGTCTGTAGGCTTAATTATATGTTGGTTTGCAAGTAATGACAACTATTCACCGCCGTTAACGCCATTCGGTTACAGAACTTAAGATACACTTGGTCTGTGTGACAAAGTATCGTCGGTCTGTATTCACAGGTGAAAGTATTGATTTGATTGAAAAGTCGTTTCGAGAGGTGGCCCAAAAAATGAATTTTCAAGTGCTGGAATTCAATGGCGAAGGGAATCATGTTCACGCGCTGATTGAGTATCCGCCTAAGTTGTCTATCTCTCAAATAGTTAACGCATTAAAAGGCGTTTCTAGTCGTTGTTACGGACAGGCTGGACATAAGAAGCCCCATAAAGAAGCATTGTGGAGTCCTAGCTATTTTGCTGTTTCTGTAGGGGGTGCGCCCTTAGAAGCTTTAAAGGAATATATTAGAAATCAAGAAAAGCCGGCCACTGAAGAAGGGGCTTGTATCCCAATTTCTTGGTCACGGCCCAAATCGCCCAAAACCCCCCAATCCCCAATCAAAACACCCAAAACACCGCCCCCAGAACGCTCCGGGGATCAATTCTTCAATCCAAAATCCCAAATCCCAAATCTAAAATCTAAAATCCAAAATAGATTGACGGCGGCCCCCATCTGCGGCTACGCTTTGAAGTGAGAGGTTGCTTGCTTGTAGAGGAGGCAGCCCGCGTCGCCCAAAAATCTAGTTGCACTGCCCAAAGCTGCTGGGAACAGCAATGGACAGCTAACCGCCAAACTGGTACAAGCAGTCTGGAGGCTAACGGAGTATCTTAACATCCTCTGTAGCCGCCCTGCTATGTGTTGAAAAGCGGGGCGGCTGGGTTTTTGGGTTTTTCTAGAAAACCCAAAACCAGGAGAACATAATATGTCACAGGAATTCGTGCCTGACGACAACTTTTCCGTTAGCGCAGCCCTCGAAGAGGATCGCCCAAATGACGACTCAGCAGCAGTATCGGAACAGGAAGTGGTGCTGTTAACGGTTGTCGGTTCGCCCAAGGGTGTCAGGGAAACCATACTCACTTTGTACCGACTGGGATTTGCCGAAGTCGGCGATTGGAGTCCCGTACAGCGTGCGGCAAATCCGAAGCAAGTGATGAGCGTGCTGATCCGTCGTCGGAAGCGATCGACTGATGGTACACAGCCGAGAAAATCTGGACGGTAAGCTGCGCTGTCATTTTGATTGAAGCGAAGAATCTTCGTGGGGTGGGCGTCTCGCCCGCCCTAAACATACAATTACTTACTGGGCGTTGATATTCGATTGCAGGGTAGAAGTAAGAGATTGGCGATCGCGGGCAACAATTTACTGCAAGCTTCCACCAATGTCGCCGCACTAGGTAAACCAGCAAGAATACCTTTCAGCATCGTCATGGCCGTTTTCCCCGCCTTTTTCATTGTGCCTTCTTGGGGATTTTGCCCTACTTCTGCCAAAGCTTTTACCTGTTCCAAGGCTTCAGCTTTATCCTCGTCGGAGGAGTAGCCAAAAATAGAAAAGTAATTGTGCAATTAGAACCTAAGCTGCTGTGCATCTAATTTGACAGTAAATTTTTCTATAATTCTTGTGGGACGGGCAGGAGAGCCCGTCTCTGTATTCAATTTAGATGCGTAGCAGCTTAACCATGAACGAAAATAAATTAGAATAGATCAACTAGCAAAAACCTTAAAAACCGAGGCTTTTACAGCAATTCAACTAAATATATAAAACCC
Source organism: Microcoleus sp. C2D2 (assembly GCF_036702495.1). Classification (NCBI taxonomy): domain Bacteria; kingdom Bacillati; phylum Cyanobacteriota; class Cyanophyceae; order Oscillatoriales; family Microcoleaceae; genus Microcoleus; species Microcoleus sp. C2D2. The sequence continues at coordinate 16,093 of NZ_JAUBTO010000130.1, forward strand.
AATAACTGTAGTGAGATACTGCCTGGTCTTTGACCGAAATCGAGGTGAATCAGCACTTTTCTTATATCTAAAATTGGTTCTATAATATAAAGCGATCGCCCTCTCTCGCTCCTAAAATAATATATATTAAGGGTATTGACAATTATTATTAAATGTGTATGCTGTCTATTTTCTGTGAAACTAGCTATTTACCAGCTCGCCGTTGAGTTCGATATAGTGATATAATCCAGACTATAATATCAATTTGATATAAATGCTTGAATTATCAGCCCTTGGGCTGCTACAGTTGCAACCCCTGCATGGCTATCGGCTAAAGCAAAAACTGGAGCTGTTTATGAGCAGTTGCATCAGCGTCAACTACGGAGCGATTTACCCGCTGCTGAAGCGCTTGGAAGAGCGAGGGGACATTTCGGTAATTGCCGAAGAAGCCGGAGATGCGGGCTGTCCGCGCAAAATCTACGGAATTACCGCCCAAGGGCGCGAACTCTGGCGGCAAAAAATGCTCGAACACCCTCAAGAAAGCTGGGTTAACAGTGGTTCCCGGTTCCAAATCAAGTTTTTCTTTTTTGGCGAATTAGAACCGGCAGAACGGATGAAATTGTTGGAACACCGCTTGCGAGCCTGTTCCACCCGGCAAGACTACATCGAAAGCCTCAAGAGCGAATATCCACTAACCGACGACTATCAATTCGCCTCTCGCGATCGCTGCAAGTCAGTGCTGGCGTCAAAGATAGATTGGTTAACCGAGCAACTAGCCAAAGAAAGAAGCGCGAGCTCCCGAGTGCGTGACTCCCCAACCTCCCCTGAATCCGCTGAGTCCAAGGAAAAATCCTTCCAACTCACCCACTCAGGTAAGCCATAATAAGGTCTAATCTTCCCTGCCGATCGTAACTTTTGAGAGTTGACATACTCACGCCCGCTAAAGCAGCGGTGATTCTTGACAGTTCATCGGGTCTTGCTACCGAAGTAGTCTTACAGTCCCTCCCTGTCCGTTTAAAGTCTCCCAATGCCCTAGGTTGACTTTTACTCTTGCCGGACGCGTTAGAGTCAACCATTGCCCTTCTAGCTGTCTTTAAGTTTGCTCTCATCGTAGCTGTTTCAACGTGTCTTGAGCCTAAAGATCCTTTGAGTATTCAGCATTTTAATACAAAGCCGTCCTAAAAAAACAGGGTTTAAAACCCCTCTTCCCGATCGAAGCAAAGATTCCGCCAAAGTCTAGCTAAGTCTGATGTTAAAAAAAATCTAACTGGTGCTGCAAATGAGTTATCCTAAATCTCCAGAATCCGTGGTTGAAGCCCAAGAGCAAAAATCTGCCACACCGGAACTGCACCCAACCGATGCAGACAGCGATCGACCACAGGAGTTTGTTACCGTTGCCGATAGCCCCGAACCTGTTGCTAAACGACGATCGCGCTGGCCCCTAATTGCGGCGATCGCGATCGTCGCAGGCGCAGCAGGTTTCGGCTTGTACTCGTGGCAATCTAGCCATAATCGCGCACAGCAACCTGCAGCAGCAGCCCAACCCCCAGCCATACCAGTCAAGCTCGCAACCGTAGAAGCCAGCTCAGTCCAAGAAGCCTCCGAATTTGTCAGCAGCTTAGAAGCCAAGCGTTCAGTAGAAATAAAACCCCAAGTAGAAGGGCTAGTCACCGAGATTTTTGTCAAATCCGGGGACTTCATAAACCAAGGACAAGCCATCGCCCGCATGAAAAGCGACAGCGCCCAAGCTGACTTGAGGCAATCCCAAGCCAACCTGATCCGCGCTCAATCCCGATACGCCGAATTGCAAGCAGGCACCAGGCCCGAAGAAATCACCCAAGCTCAAGCCCAAGTCGCCCAAGCCCAAGCCAACCTCGCTCAACTGCGATCGGGCTCTCGGCCAGAAGAAATTGGTCAAGCCCAAGCCCGCGTGAGCCAAGCTGAAGCCGACCTAGCCGATGCCGAAACAGGTAGCCTCTTAGAAGACATCGCCCAAGCAAGAGCGCAAATAGAAGCAAGCACAGCCGAAGAAAAGTTAGCCACCCAGCAGCTTGCCAGATATCGGGCCTTGGCCAAAGAAGGCGCAGAATCCGCGAACACCCTCGAGGAATACACCCAAAAAGCAGGCACCGCCAAAGCCAACCTCCGAGAAGCTCAAAGGCGGTTCCAGCAGCGGCAAAAAAACAGACAAGCCGAGATCGAGCGCCGGACAGCAGCCTTGCAACAGCAGCGCCAAGCTTTGCAGCAATTGGAAAAGGGTTCGCGCCCAGAGGAAATAGCCAAAGCCGAAGCAGAAGTCGCACAAGCCAAGAGCAGATTAGCGGAGTTAGCCAACGGCACTCGCCAAGAACAGCTCGATCAAGCTGAAGCGCAAGTTGCCGAGGCCGCCGCTCAAGTGCGCGGCTTTGAAGTACAACTACAAGAAACTGCTGTCATCGCCCCCTTCGCGGGAGTCATCGGCGACATACCAGTGAAAGTAGGTGATTACTTGCAAAAAGGTAATCCGATCGCCACCCTGACAGAGAACCAATTGCTAGACTTGCGGTTATCAATTCCTTTGGAACGGCAGCCTCAATTACGCTTAGGGCTGCCAGTACAAATGCTCGACGCTCAAGGTAAGGCGATCGCCCAAGGTCAAATCAGTTTTATCTCCCCCAACGTCAGCGCCAATTCCCAAACAATTTTAGCTAAAGCCAGCTTTCCCAACCCCAGCGGCGAACTGCTCAATCTCCAGTTTGTCAAAGCTAAAGTCATCTGGAAACAGAACCCCGGAATTTTAGTTCCAGTAACAGCAGTCACTCGCTTAGGTGGGCAAACTTTTGTCTTCACAGCTCAAAAGCCCCAACAGCCACAACCTGGAACGCCACCTTTAATTGCGCGCCAAAAGGCCGTGAAATTGGGAACCATTGAGGGGAATAATTATCAAGTTATCCAAGGTTTGCAAGCAGGCGAAAAAATTGTTACCGCAGGCATCCTTAACCTGACAGACGGTGTTCCCATTATGGCTCAAGAGGAAGGTAAAGGAGCAGGGAAAAAATTACCAGTAGAAAGCAAAAAATAAGGTATGTTGTTGCGCTTGGGCGCTCTGGATTCACCTCTTAAGAGCGCCCAAGCTTAACTACGTACCTTATGTGAAACTACTTGATTGCTCAGCTATTAAAAAAGGGGAAATTTTAATTTTTGACGTAAGTCTAATTAGAAATTAGGAATTAGGAATTAGGAATTATCAACTAACAACTACCCATTACCCAAATAATGTTTGCAGATTTCTTTATTAAACGACCAGTCTTTGCTAGCGTCTGCGCCTTAATTATTATCTTGGTAGGCGCAATCAGCATTCCCACCCTACCTATCGAGCGATTCCCCGACATTAGCCCTACCCAAATTAACGTCATAGCTAACTATAGCGGGGCGAGTGCTGAAATTGTCGAAAATGCAGTTACCAACATCCTAGAAAGGCAAATCAACGGCGTTGAAGGACTAAAATATCTAACTTCCAGTAGTAGTAACGATGGCACCAGCAGCATTATAGCCACCTTTGATGCCTCGCGCAACAAAGACATTGCCGGTGTCGATGTTCAAAATCGAGTTGCAGTTGCTCAGCCACAATTACCAGATGTCGTACAACGCACAGGAGTTAGAGTTACAAAACAATCTACAAGTCTCCTATTAGCGATCGGTTTATTTACCGAAAATAAAGAATACGACACCATATTTTTAAGCAACTACGCTGACCTCTATTTAGCAGATGCCTTAAAAAGAGTAAAAGGGGTTGGCGACGTGCGAATTTTTGGGGAAAGACGCTATGCAATGCGTTTATGGATAGATCCCAATAAATTAGCCGCTCGCCGTCTCACAATGCAAGATGTAACGAGGGCTCTCAACGAACAAAACTTGCAAGTTGGTGCTGGGAGAGTTGGTCAAGAACCTGCTCCACAGGGACAAATGTATCAAATAGACTTGCGTGCTGAAAGTCGCCTCAAAGAACCCGCAGAATTTGAAGAACTCGTCCTCAAAACAGAGACAAATGGAACGTTAGTTAAATTAAAAGATGTGGGGAGAGCAGAACTAGGAGCAGAGAATTACAGCTCATTTTTGCGATTTCGAGGCAATGATGCAGTAGGTTTAGGGATTTACCAACTGCCTGGAAGTAATGCTTTGAATGTTGCCCATGCCGTCAAAGCCGAAATGGAAAAACTAGCGGTTGGTTTCCCTCCGGGGTTGATCCATAGAGTAGCGCTGGACACGACTTTGTTTGTAGAAGAGTCGATGGCAGAAGTAGTCAAGACATTATTTGAATCAGTCTTGCTAGTGGTGATAGTGATTTTTGTTTTCTTGCAAGACTGGCGCACAACTATTATTCCTATCATCACAATTCCAATTTCTTTGATTGGGACGTTTGCCTTTATCAAACTTTTTGGATTTACGATTAACAGTTTATCTCTCTTTGGTCTGACATTAGCGACGGGATTAGTTGTTGATGACGCTATCATTGTAGTAGAAAATATTGACCGCCTGATCCGTCAAGGTATGAATGCCCGCGAAGCGGCTTTTGAGTCTATGCGGGAGCTTTTTAGCGCTGTAATTGCGACTTCTTTAGTGTTGATGGCAGTGTTCGTGCCAGTGGCATTTTTCCCCGGAACTACGGGAGCGCTTTATAAACAATTTGCGCTGACAATTGCTTTTTCAGTATTGCTTTCTACCTTTATTGCTATTACTCTTACGCCCTCACTTTCAGCTATATTACTGCGTCGAGGTCCGAAGTTTGGGGGCCCGCTAGGTTGGGTTTTTGACCGTTTTAATGGAGTTCTCGATTGGGTACAGCGGCAATATCGCAAATCATTAATATTTCTCACAGGAATTAAGACTATTGTCACCCTGGTGTTCATCGGTTCTCTGGGAGTAACAGCTTGGCTTTATTTATCAGTCCCCACAGCATTTATCCCGGAAGAAGACCAGGGCTATTTTATGACAATTATTCAAGGGCCCCAAGGTGTTTCGCTGCAATACACTCAGAAAGTAATGGACGAAGTAGAAGCAGAAATCCTCAAACTTCCTGAAGTTGTCGGGACTTTTTCAGTGGGTGGATTTGGTTTTAGCGGTAGCACTTCTAATCAAGGCATTATATTTACTACACTTAAATCCTGGGATGAACGTCACGGAGAAGATCAAACTGTACAAGCGATTATTGGTAAGTTGCGGGGTAAGTTTTTGGGGATTCCAGAAGCGAGAATTTTCCCAGTGAATCCGCCTGCAATTCAAGGTTTAGGTCAATTTGGGGGTTTCCAATTTCAATTGCAAGACCGCAAAGGTAACAGCGGTTTAGATGCCTTAGTCCAGACTATGGGCGGGATTTTAAAGCAGGCAAATCAGACACCGGGATTGCAGGCGGTATTTAGTACGTTTGCTGCGAATACGCCTCAGTTAATTGTGGAGGTTGACCGCAATCGAGCTAAGGCTCTCGATATTCCCATCAATGATGTTTTCACTACCTTACAAACGGCTCTGGGTGCTCAGTATGTGAACGATTTTAACCTCCAGCAGCGCAACTATCGGGTGTATGTTCAGGCGGATCAACAGTTTCGTGATAACCCTGAAGATATTGGGAAATTGTATGTGCGTTCTGGAAAGAATGAAATGATTTCTTTGAGCAATGTGGTGAAGATCACTCCGGTTGTGGGAGCGCAAAGTGTTAACCACTACAATTTATATAGGTCAATTGAAATTACTGGCAATCCGGCTCCGGGAGCGAGTTCTGGACAAGCTCTAAAATCGATGGAAAAGGTGTCGGCTGAAGTTTTGCCCTCGGGTTTTGGCTATGAATGGTCGGGGAGTTCTTTAGAAGAAATTGAGTCGGGCGGTCAAGCACCGATTATTTTCGGTTTGGGGCTGATTTTTGTGTTTTTGGTTTTGGCGGCTCAGTACGAAAATTATGTCGATCCTTTCATTATTTTGCTATCGGTGCCTCTGGCAATTTTGGGTGCACTTTTAGCTCAGTCGTTGCGGGGTTTGGCGAATGATGTTTATTGCCAGATTGGTTTGGTGATGTTGATTGGATTGGCTAGTAAAAATGCGATTTTAATCGTGGAGTTTGCGAACCAGTTACGGGAGCGGGGATATCCAATTGCTAAGGCGGCAGTTGAGGCTTCTCAAGAGCGTTTACGACCGATTTTGATGACTTCTCTGGCTTTCATTTTGGGTATTGCTCCTCTGGTTAACCCAGAAGGTGCGGGTGCAGCAAGCCGCCGATCGCTAGGGAATGCGATCGCGGGGGGGATGGTTGTTTCTACTGTCTTGAGTTTGTTTATGGTGCCGGTTCTGTATGTGGTGGTTGTCTCGGCTCGCGATCGCTTTAAGAAGCGCGATCGAGTAGAAAATCTCCCCGAGGATGGCACAATTTTGAACGGCAAAACACCTCCCCACGAGGAGATTGAACGCGATAAAGTATCGCCGTTGTAGTTGGGAAGTGGAAAATAAGCTGTCGCGCATTTAAATTGTATATTCAGGGCGGGCGGGACGCCCACCCCACAATACTTGGATTTTTTTTTGACATACAATTTAAATGTAGAACAGCTTACCATCGTTTTGTCAGTAGGATTGGTGCGATCGCCCAAAACCCGCCAATCCCGCATCAAAACCCCCAAAGTCCCCAGATTAGTCCGGGAATCAATTCTTCAATCCAAAATCCCAAATCTAAAATCTAAAATCTAAAATCTAAAATCTAAAATCGATTGACGGCGGCCCCCATCTGCGGCTACGCTTGGAAGTGAGAGGTTGCTTGCTTGTAGAGGAGGCAGCCCGCGTCGCCCAAAAATCTAGTTGCACTGCCCAAAGCTGTTGGTAGCAGCAATGGACAGCTAACCGCCAAACTGATACCAGCAGTCTGGAGGCTAACGGAGTATCTTAACATCCTCTGTAGCCGCCCTGCTATGCGTTGAAAAGCGGGGCGGCTGGGTTTTTGGGTTTTTCTAGAAAACCCAAAACCAGGAGAACATAATATGTCACAGGAATTCTTACCTGACGACAACAAATTCGATCGCCCAAATGACGACTCAGCAGCAGTATCGGAACAGGAAGTGGTGCTGTTAACGGTTGTCGGTTCGCCCAAGGGTGTCAGGGACACGATACTCACTTTGTACCGACTAGGATTTGCCCAAGTCGGCGATTGGAGCCCCGTACAGCGTGCAGCCAATCCGAAGCAGGTGATGAGTGTGCTGATCCGTCGTTCGGGGGCTAACGGTACACCGCCGAGAAAATCTGAAGGGTAAGCTGCGCTGTCCTTTTGATTGAAGCGAAGAATCTTCGTGGGGTGGGCGTCTCGCCCGCCCTAAAAATACAATTACTTACTGGGCGTGGGGTGTCTCGCCCGCCCTAAAAATACAATTACTCACTGGGCGTTGATATTGGATTTTAGGGTAGAAGTAAGAGACTTGCGATCGCGGGCAACAATTTACTGCAAGCTTCTACCAACGTCGCCGCACTAGGTAAAGCAGCAATAGTCCCTTTCAAAATTTTCATTGCCGTTTTCCCCGCCTTTTGCATTGTACTTTCTTGGGGATTTTTCCCTACTTCTGCCAAAGTTTTTACCTGTTCCAATGCTTCAGCTTTATCATCATCAGATAAATCAGTTTCAGCCTCGATCGCTGTTTGTAACTCAGTCAATAATTCTTTGATTCCCGGTTCATCTGGTTTAGCAGAATCAGATAATTGACTAATTGTATTGGCAACAGTACCGCTGATATCACCTAAACTTAACGCTCCTGCGCCGCTAGCCGTAACGGTTCCGCCTGTAATTTCTATTTTGCGACTTTTGTCGATTTGGTCACTCATAGCTTTACTCTCTGATGTAGATTTAACTTCATTAATAAATTTAACATTAACAGGTGGCGGAGTCAACAATTTTACCAATTTATTCGGATTTATTTTTTTAGTATATTCTACTTTCACTAAGTCTTCAAAGAAATCATTAGAATGTTTTAGAATGGCAATAGTTTCATCTTTAGCTTTTAAGTGTTCGGCTTGACTTTGAGCTTGCAGCCCTGCTTGATAACCTTCGTCCCAACTTTGCTCAACTTTACCCTTATCCGTACCTTCGGGAACTTTGAGAGTCAGTAAAAAATCGTTTTCTTTCTTCTCTACTCCTTGAATTGACTCCGGTGTAATGTCTGGAAATTCTTGCATTAACTTCTGAAAAGCGGCGGTAAAAGCTTGGGGGTTAATCCCATCTTTGAGCAGGATTTGCACGGTTGTCATAATCTTTTTATAGAGTTTCTCGAAATCCCCAGGTTCAAAACATTTAGTGATGTGGTGAGGGCGGCGTTCGCGATCGTCAGTTCCCGGTTTGGGATATTCTAGAAGATAAACAAACCGACAGTTAACGCGCTCGAGCTTTGTACTCGCGTCAATGTTCCAAGGTATCCGCTCAATAAATCGGGGTAACAGCAAAAAAAGAAGGTTCACAATCTAGGCACAGCATGGTAGAATATGACGT
>NZ_JAUBTO010000131.1:0-24443 GCF_036702495.1 Microcoleus sp. C2D2
GGCCCATCCCACAAGAGTTATTTTTTATTGTGGGATGGGCCGAAGAGCCCGTCCTAATTATTTTTGCAAGAGGTCTATTAAACACCTTCCAAACAGATATCAAGTTCCCTAGCAAAGGCCTCTGGCGCATCCAGCATCAGCCAGTGTCCAGTATCGGGTAGCGTAGTTGTCGTCAGTGTGGGACGGAGGATGTGGAGGCTGAACGGAAAAGTGTTTGAGGGAGCAATAATGGCGTGGGCCCGCGTTCCTGGGGCTGCTAGGTAGCGATCGAGCGCATCAACTGCTTCAAAGGGCAACATCCCGCGAGACATTCCACACACGCAATCCTGTGGAGTCGCCGCCAAGGAAGCGAGAATCCGATCGCGCGTATGGGCCGTGCTTCCTGTCAGCGCCTCGTTGAAGCTGGTTTCCACAGCAGCCCGCCAATCCTCCGTCTCCAGAGCCTTCTGGTAGGGGACGATCCGTGCCTCGTACATCTGTGCAGGCACCTTGGTAAAGTCTCCAGGTGGGTCGGCCAGGATCAACTGCGCGATGCGGTGCGGTGCGGCGGCTGCTGTGGCGAGGGCAATACAAGCACCGAAACTGTGTCCGACGATCGCCACTCGATCGAGTCCCAGCCCATCCAGTACCGCCAAAACATCCGCTGCACAGGAGGCGGGCGCATAGTTGCCGTCCTCCGGCGGTGCAGAATCGCCGTGTCCCCGCACGTCAAGGGCGATCGCGCGTCGGGTACGGGCGACACGGGCAAGCTGCGCCTCCCAGATGCTCGCGGAAACCGCCATACCGTGCACGAACACCACCGGCAGCGGTGCCGACTCCCCTGCGGTGACAGGGGGGCTGGCTTCGATGATGTGAATAGTGCCGATCGGTCCTTTGAGAGTTGTCGATCGCATACAATTTTCTCCTAATTGTGAATTTCCTCTTTTCACACAAGCAATTTTACCTCTGTTACTCCTTGGCGCAATTCATACTGTCCTTTTACCCAAAATTGTTTAATTTTTTCACCCAAAAACGGAGCAACTTGCATCATCAACAAACGCAACAATCCATTTTTTCGCAGTTGTTCGCCTTTCCACGCTTCTTGTGCTTGAAGTTGTTGGGCGCGAATAATTTCGGGTTCGCGTTCTGCCTGAATCCGCGATAATGCTAAGTCAATATCCTCGTAATTAGCCCCGGCTTTCAATAAAGGTACAAGGTGATTGGCGGCAACAATTACATCGCGGAACGCCATGTTAATTCCTTGAGCGCGAACCGGAGACATGGGATGTGCAGCATCGCCCAAAAGTATGATTCCTGGTCGATGCCAGCGCGGACAGCGACCAACCACAACAGATAATCGCATCGGAGATTCGATCGTATCGGCACAGTTGCGGAAATGTTCTGCCATCCACGCAGGCGATCGCGATGCGAAAGTTTCTGCCCAGTCTGTGTGTTTCCGATCAGTTTTGTCATCGGCCGATAGCACCCAAGCCAGATGAAGCTTTCCTGATTCTGCCCCATGAAAGACACTGAATCCGCTACCGCCATTCAGGATGGAATAAAATACATTATCCGCCACAAACCGAGGATGAGCGGCAAGTTTAAACCACAGAACATCTATACTATTCTGCTGTTTTACTAACTCTAATTCTGCACGCTGCCGTACAACCGAGTTTCTACCATCTGTACCAATCACAAGTGCAGCAGGAATCTCTCGCCCATCTCCTAGCTTTACACCCGCAATGCGATCGTTGCTGTACAGTAAATCTTTTACGGGAACACCTGGGATAAATTCAAACTCTGGATGCAACTGAGCTTCTGAAATTAGTGTTTCTAGCAAAGGCGGTTGCGATACCAGGGTACAAGGTCGATTTGACCCCATTGGCTCATCAACTCGAAATAGTTGCCGATCGCCCACAACGAACTCCCAGGCATCAATTTGTCGGTGTGGAACACCTTCTAGGATAGTGGATAAGCCCATTTGTGCGATCGCATCCAATCCGCTGGGCATTAACCCTTCACCGCGAAACACTCGGTAGGCATCTTTTGCCGCCTCAACCAAGGTAACAGCAATACCTCGTTTCACCAACAGTAAGGCAAGTGCCGCACCAGTTGGCCCCGATCCCACAATTACAACTTGCATCATTGCCATTCCCCATTGCTTTTTGCCGATATTGAGATGTCAACAAAGGTGGTAAAAGGAGGCGCAATCCCCTATTCCCAGCTATTTCTGGAGTGCCTGTTGAAAAGTCTTAACTGCATCAACATGATTCACCATATTGATGCAGCGCAACAACAAATTTAAATCGATCCCTTTCACCTCCTCACTACTGGAAACCTTTTCATAATCAAGTGTATTGCCCTCTCCCCGCAGGTGATAAACCTCTAACAATCCATCTTCCCAGAACCACACTTCCTTTATCTTCAGCCGCTTGTATGCCTCCAGTTGGTTGATGCCACCACTGGAAAACACGATCTCGATCGCCAAATCGGGTAGCCTACGACCAGGAGCAAGTTTATAAGATTCATCCGCCTCTCGCTTGACTTTTCCCGTTTCACTTTCCAGAGTCATTGAGCCAGTTGGAGTAAAGTCAAACCCCGCCATCAGCAGGTAAAGCTCCAACAATCCGGCAATTCTCTTCTTAACGGTTTCGTGGGGTTCTCCAGGCATTCGTCGTATCTCCAGAATTCCATCCAGGAAAGAAAGTCGATATCCTGGACGGTCTAACAATTGCTCAACTGCTTTGAACTCTCTCCAAGTCAGTCCCTCAAACAGAAGGGGTGATTCTTTTCTGGGTGGTGCGATGATTGCTGCAGTCATTTGATTCTCCAGTCTATTTCCAGATGAGAAACGATCGGGTTTGGAGGGCGATTTGTTTATTATAACTTTAACTAGCTTTCTCCACTGTAAATCCGATTTCTTGCCCGTAGGATAGTTCCAGAGTGTGACCGTCCGGGTCTCGCAAAAAAGCCCAGTAGCCGATCGGATATCCAGCATCTTTTGGTTCCTCAAGCAGTACGCCTTCTTGACGTGCTTTGTCGCAGAGTTCGTCCATATATTCGCGGCTTTTGCAGCCAACTCCCAGGTGTGCCAAGGGAGACAGAACGGGATGTACGGAATCTTTTTGAATTAGCACAATTACAAAAGGCCGAGTGCGGTCAGAAAGCCAGACCACAGCAACACCTGCTTTGGCATCGATGCGGCGGTGAACGACCTGCATTCCAGCATACTTGGAGTAGAATTCGATACTGCGATCGACATCAGAAACGGGCAGTGCGATGTGTGTGAGACCGATATCACTCATATGTTATGTTGCTCCAGTCATATTAGGCTTAATATCAAGACTTGCCACTTCCAATATCATAATTTTAATGAGATGCTCGCCACTTTGCCGCTTTCAGGTCCATTGCTTTAATGAACCCATCTTTTCCGTCCATGTACGCCTGAATCTTATCATGGTATTTGTTTGCGAGTTCTCGTTTTATTTCGCTGTATTGCTGCGCGTGCTCAGGATGGGAAATCATATAATCTCGAAACGCTAAATGGCGCTCTATCTGCGCTGAGTTCACTTCAAAACCGTGAAGGTGGTGTGTTCTAATCCCTGCCTCATTACCCTTGCGAAAAAAACGACGACCGGATATCCCAAACTCACCCATTGCTTCATAACCTAATGCCTCTATTTCTGAACTCTGTGTATCGAGTTTTATAATATCTTTAACCTCAACTAGGATATCGATAATCGGCTTTGCATGAATTTGTGGAATCGCTGTGCTACCAATGTGATGTATAGCAACCACATTGTCCCTAAGTGCAAGTGCAATCAGTTTCGACTCAGTTTCAAAGGCGCTGCGCCAATTTGGATCGTGCGGGACGACTTCTACTTTGAAAAAATCTAGTTTTCTTGACATGGCTGATAATTATTGGCTCCTGTCGTCATTATCTAAGGTGAATCCCGCCTAAATTTTTTCTGAATAGCAGCATTTTCTATCTGGTTCCGAAATATATCGAGCATTCCTATAATGTCTCTGTGTAGCTCTAGATATTCATCCCTATCAAACACCGAATCCTCACCGTGGGCAATTTCGTTCCTTGTCTTTAAAAGCTGGGTATTAATTAATGGCGATTTAGTAGAGTATATTGAAAAGTCAATTCCGAGAATATAAGTTATTTCTTTTAAAATCTCAGAGTTTAAATTCGATCCAGTAGATATTACATCTTTAGGTTTAGGTAGGATAGATCTCTGATTTAATTCGGAAATAAAGAACTCACAAACAGGTATATACAATGATGCCTTATGTGTCTCTTTTGCCTTTTTAAGTTTTTCTTTCATGGCCAAAGCTAAAAAATTACTAGAAAGCTTTTGATACGTAAGCTTTTGTGAGATAACATATTCTAGATAAGAGTTGGCTGCTAACTTGACAAAACCTTCCCAGTGGGAATAGAGAATACATACTCCACTCCGAAGTAATACTTTATGTCTTTTGTCAGAAACATTTTTTGCTTCTATCAAAGATTTCATTGCTGACAGTTCCTTCTTTCGCCAAGCAAGATCGTTTGCCAATCTATCGATTAATTGTTCCGGTGTTTGGATGCTCATGAAGGGGAAAATACCTTTCTACCAAGGGGAATAAGATAGGGTAAGCGTCTTGCTGCATTCTTTCCTGCTCCCGACCATTGTTTATAAATTGGCTCTGACCAAATATTTTTTATACGCTCACGTATTTGGTCTGTTGGAATTGGATTTTGATAATTGTATCCAATTCCTAGTGCTACCACCTCATATGCAGATAATAGAAACCCTCCCAGAAATTTATCATTCTCCGATTTATATCGCTTGAAGCTGTCCTCTCCCATAGCTTCATTAAGCATACTGAATGCCACATCAAACGCTGTCTCTATGTGGGTGCTGTCCAAATCTTTTTTAATAGCCATTTCATACATTCTAGCCGTTAGGAACTCGCTAACATCACCGCCCAGCGTTAGAAGACTTGCATAATCTATATCGAAGAAAAGAATAAAACGCAATACTAATTCCATATCATACTGTTCTTCATAAAGTCTATCGCTCAAAGCAATGCAGCTTTTAAATGACTCGCGATCGGCAAGTGAACGCATTAAATTATATAAATCTTTATTCAACATTAAAAGAATGCAATTTCTTACTTCTTGCGGTGTAGCAATCGATCCTCCTGTATTCAGCCGCTGAAATAGCTCATATTTAATCATTTCATCACTTTCTTTTGCAACAATATAGACGTATATTTTGGTTCTTTTTATCAATAAACGCTGCGCCTGAGTTAAAGAGTTATCTTTATCGTCAGGATCGTTCCATTTTTTACCTCTTAAGGAAGGTAAGTAAGTTGTTTCTTGTAAGGCGACAGCAGAAGATGTATCTTGCTCTTGATTGTCTGGTTTCAAAATACCTACAAATTCATATATGGTTGAGAGTCTCTGCAAACCATCGATAACATCCCAAATCCCATCATCTCTTTGACTGACAAAAATTGGTGGAATCGGTATACCTAAAAGAATTGATTCTATAAACCTGGATTTTTGAAAAGCCGACCAACGAAAAAGCCTTTGAAATTCTGGGTGAATATCGATTTCCTTACTCTCATAAAGACTGATCCACTCGCCAATAGACATTGAGTAGCTATCTGTCCGAATTTCTTGCCTTGTTCTTTCAATCTCTTCTTGTAGAGGCATGGCTGAAGCAGTCCTAGGTATTATGTATAGCTATACTTGCAGAATGGCAATATTTAAAAATTATATCACTAGACGAACATCTGAAAAAACGATCGCCCATAAATAGTCAACTTTGCTCTTAAGACAATGCGGAACTTGATGCGATCGATCGGGTAGAATACAAAAATCCATTGAACCGATCGGCTAAACAAATCCCTCTCTTAGTTTGTCACATCCGTGAAAGCCGCAATGCAGCGATCGCCCGATCCTGCACCCCCAGCTTTAAGCCAACACCCAAATATCGAACCCTTCCCCTTTCTTAAACTGTGTAGCAGGCTATGATTGACGGTTGGCAGCTTTTGAGAATCTAAATGCTAAACACAAATACAATAATTTCCAGTCTGCTGTTATTTATCCCGGTTTCCATCGCCGGACACTTTCTCGGCTGGGAATCCTCCACAATCTTCATCACCTCGGCTTTAGCCATCATCCCTCTAGCCGCCTGGATGGGCACGGCCACCGAAGAAATTGCCGTCGTCCTCGGCGCCAACTTGGGGGGTTTGCTGAACGCTACCTTCGGAAATGCCACGGAACTGATTATCGGCATCGTCGCCCTCAACGCCGGACTAATAGATGTTGTCAAGGCCAGCATCACCGGTTCAATTATGAGCAACCTGCTGCTGGTGATGGGATTTGCCATGCTGCTGGGCGGCTTGCGCTACAAAGAACAAGATTTTCAGCCGACAGTCGCCCGGTTGAATGCTTCAGCGATGAACTTAGCCGTGATTGCCATTTTGGTGCCAACTGCAGTTAATGCCACCTCTATTGGCATCCCTGCGGAAACTATGCAGAACCTCTCTAGCGCTGTTGCTGTAGTCCTGATTGTCGTCTACGTGCTGACGCTGCTGTTTTCGATGAAAACCCACAGTTATCTGTACGATGCAGGGGTGGCAGAAATAGAAATGCTGGAAGATTTAGCCGAAAATAACTTAGCACCAGACAGTCCCGACCACAAAGTCAATCTGCCGCTGTGGATTGGGGTGCTGTTGGCCTGTACCGTGATGGTAGCTGTCGAGTCGGAACTGTTGGTGGGTACTCTCGAAGAAGCGACAGCGCGTTTGGGGCTGACATCACTGTTTACCGGGGTGATTTTAGTGCCGATTATTGGCAATGCGGCCGAACATACGACGGCGGTGACGGTGGCGATGAAAAATAAAATGGATTTGTCGGTTTCTGTGGCCGTGGGTTCGAGTTTGCAAATTGCTTTGTTTGTGGCCCCGGTGTTGGTTTTGGCAGGTTTTGTCTTGGGCAAACCGATGGACTTGAATTTCAACCCGTTTGAACTTGTAGCGGTTGCCGTGTCGGTGCTGATCGCCAATTCTATCAGTTCTGACGGCAACTCTAACTGGCTCGAAGGTACTTTGCTGTTGGCAGCTTATACGGTTTTGGCGCTGGCGTTCTACTTCCATCCGGTAATTGAGGGACTTGTTTAACAGGCTTTCTTCTTTTGAAGGAAGAGGGAAGAGGTTCGAGGGAAGAAGGCATTCAGCAGAAGGTGGGTTTTCCCACTCGGACACTCTCCGACTCGCCCACTCGCCCACTCTCACTTCTTGTTTTGAGAGTGGTGGTGGCGATCGTACAATTGAAATCTGGGTGCTGTCTCGTTATTAGTTCTAGTCTTTTTGTAGATGATCTGCTGTCATCAGGGATTTTTGACATCGATCGGCTGTGACAAACAACAAAACCTTTGGCCTCAACCCGATCGTTAGATCGCACTGCCACAGGTTATACAAAAAGACGGGATGTTGAAGTCAAGCGAGACTAAAGCCTCGCTTGACTTCAGCGACGCTGCAAGATTTCAATCAAGAGTGCTCATGAGTATTGTTCTAGGTGTGCTACGATCGTCATAAGTTGAAAATTGAGTATAACTAGACAACCTAAAAACTTAACGAGATTGTTGAGTACGCAGTCACACAAACACCGTGTTGCCGTCTAGGAAAACTCGTATTTGAACAAAAACCGAACTAGATAAAGAGGACTAATCAAAGTACATAACGCTCAAGCGAGAAGACAGCTCTAATGCGCCTAGAGTAATCCAGTCGCAAGCAAGTGACGCAAGCTGAACCAAAAACCTCAGTCACCAAGAGTGCACAGAGGTTAATCTCATCGCTTAATACTTTAACTTGCTCTCAAGCGAATTATGGTCAGCATATTGACAGATGCGCATTTTTGTGCAACATTCTCAGAATAATGCCGAAAATCGGCAGCAAAAATTTTCAGTTCGAGGAAACGACGGTCGATTTAAAACTGACCAGCCTATAAAAAGGTCGAACGGGATACCACGATTCGTTAAATTGGTTGAAAATAATGGTTAAACAATGGCTAAAAGCTTCCACAATAATAAATAGTTGTACAGACTTGAAAAATAGGGTGCTGCTCCACCCGAATTTACGCCTGTGGACAAGTAAGAGCCGACTCTCTTGGCAGAAGCAGGAATCAGACCCTCTAGAAAATACTTCTAGTTGAATGGTAAAGCTTAAATAAGCTTAGCCAAGTTTTGTATAGCAGTGTCAAAGTAAAACTTGATAGAGCAACCTCAATCAGGGTTATGTGGCTTCTGTGAGTTATTGCCTCAATCCCAAATGCCCGAATCCCTCCGATCAAGCCAACTCTGGCAAATCCGCGTGTATCCACTGCGGGTCTGAACTTTTGTTGCAAGGTCGATATCGGCTAGTCGCGCCTCTCGGAGGCGGCGGCTTTGGCAGAACATTTGAAGTGGACGACAACGGCGCCCGAAGAGTGCTCAAAGTCCTGCTCAAAGAACATCCCAAAGCTGTAGAACTTTTTAAGCAAGAAGCCGACGTATTGGTCAGGCTAAGACATCCAGGTATTCCAAAAGTCGATCGCGACGGTTATTTTACATTTACGCCAGCTAACAGCACAGAGGCTTTTCACTGTCTGGTGATGGAGAAAATTGCTGGGGCAAATTTGCAAGACTGGCTGAAAAATCGGGGCCGCCCGATCAGCCAAGAACAAGCTCTCAACTGGCTCAAACAACTGTCGGAAATTTTAGACCAAGTTCACCGCCTCAACTATTTCCATCGGGATATCAAGCCGCACAATATTATGTGCAAGCCGAACGGGCAGTTAGTGCTGATTGACTTCGGGACTGCTCGGGAAGTGTCGGCGACTTATTTCGCTAAGGTGGGGCAGGGGCAAAATGTGACTGGTATTGTTTCTCCCGGCTACACGCCACCGGAACAAACTAATGGCAAGGCTGTTCCGCAGTCGGATTTTTTTGCTCTGGGGCGCACGTTTGTTTATTTGCTGACTGGGAAGCCGCCGACTGCGTTTCCAGAGAACCCCCGCACGGGCAAATTAATGTGGCGCAAAGGAGCTCCTCAGGTTTCCGACCCCCTGGCTAATGTGATCGATTACCTGATGGCGCCTTTTCCGGGAAATCGACCTCAAAGTCCGCAGATGGTTTTGCAGTGCTTGGAGGAAATTAAACTCGACGACGGGGATAGTCAGTTGCCGACTCAGCTACCGACGACGGGGCAAACTAAACTTCGCGCAACTTCCGGGGCGTCTGGGGCGACGCAGCAGACTTCTCTAAACCGCCTCAGACCTCTGAATACGGAATTGAAGAAGCCCCTCCAAAAGGTTTTTGATTGGAAAAATAAGCTGCTCGCCGGCACGGCTGTTTTGATGCTGGGTATTGGCGCGTCTCAAATTTACGGTTCGCTGCGTTACGGAGTGTTCCCGGCAAACCCGGTGTGGCTGCTTTCTAGTTTACCTAGCAGTCAGTTTTTGCAAAGAAGTTTGGATAATGTCGGGAGTGTAAATGTAATCGCCCTGTCGCCTGACGGTCAAACTTTGGTGAGCGCAAGCTATGGGACGATTAGAATTTGGAATCTGAGGACGGGAGGCCTGGTGCGGACTATCAATTCGGTGCATTCTAAAAAATCGGTCAATACGGTGGCGGTGAGTCCGGACAGCTCGATTTTGGCCAGCGGGGGCGACGACAATAATGTGATTATCTGGGATTTGAAGACGGGGCGACGGATACGGACGATTCCCGCTCACACAGCCGCCGTCAACGCCATCGCTTTTAGCAGGGACGGTAAAACTCTCGCTAGCGGCAGCGAGGACAAAACTGTTCGCTTGTGGAATGCCAGAACCGGCGGCAGGTTGCGGACTTTGAGCGGCCACGCCGGAGGAGTAAACGCGATCGCCTTGAGCCGGGACGGTAAAACTCTCGCTAGCGGCAGCGAGGACAAGACTCTGCGTTTGTGGAATCTCGCCACCGGACAAGTCAGAAGAATTATCACAGGTCACGGGGGCGCGGTTAATGCTGTGGCTTTTAGCCCGAACGGGCAAAGTGTGGCTAGTGCTAGCACCGACAATACGATCCGTTTGTCGAACGTGCAAGACGGGAAGCGCACCCGCACTTTTAAAGGGCATTCGAGCTGGGTGAGGACGATCGCCTTTAGCCCGGACGGCCGCACTTTGATCAGCGGGGGCGGAGATATTATAGTTTGGGATTTGAAGACGGGAAAAGAAAGAAGCATTCTTTCTGGTCACGGTCAGTTTGTGAGTTCTGTTGCTATTTCCAGAGATAGCAAGACTTTTATGAGCGGCAGTCCCGATCGCACTATTAAGATTTGGCGAATGCCCTAATTATTAGTCATCAATCGATTTTTGATTTTTGATTCAAGAGTCGAGGCGATCGAGAAATCCCATCCCGACTCCGACGTGGAAGTCTGGGTTTTGCCCGCCCTACCATCGATTTGAGATTTGAGATTTGAGATTTGAGATTTGAGATTTTAGATTGAAGAGTCGAGGCGATCGAGAAATCCCATCCCGACTCCGACGTGGAAGTCTGGGTTTTGCCCGCCCTACAATCGATTTGAGATTTGAGTTTTTAGATTGAAGAGTCGAGGCGATCGACAAATCCCATCCCGGCTCCTTCGTACCATTTTTTTGCTTCTAATAAGGATTGAAGTTTGCTGAATTCGCTGTTGCTTTCTTGTGAATTCGCCGTAAATGCTGGTTGCAAAACTGCAATAAATGTGCCTATTAATGCGAGGGATTGTTTGCGAAGTTTAATCACAATCTTCCCTTCCCCTTAGTAAAAGTGATTTAACAAGCAGTTTACCATCTCTAGCCCGAGATGAAATCTTCAGAGCCGATGAGATTGGGATCGACGCCTGTCAAAGAAGCTAAAACTTCACCGCTGCTGGCTAGTGTAATTAATGTGCCATTAGTTGCAGGAGAAATTGATAGCTGTCCGAAGGTCAAGCCATTGATTAATTGAATGGTATCTTGATCGTTGCCGAAATCAGAGATTGTATCAACTCCCAACCCTGCACCTAAAACAAACACATCATTGCCCGCGCCGCCGACTAGATTATCGTTGCCCAAACCGCCGTTGAGAGTGTCAAAACCTTTGCCGCCGCTGAGGATATCGTTGCCGTCGCCGCCATTTAAGACATCACTAGCCCGCAAACCGGTCAGCACGTCATCACCTTCGGAACCGTTGATGATATCGTTGCCACTGGTGCCAGTCAGGTTGTCGTTGCCTGGAGTGCCGTTGATGACGTTTCGAGTGCTGCTGGTGTCAGCAACAAAAACGTTTCGGGTATTGTTAGTCTGCCCCGCCACGAGGTTTAAGGCACCAGAATCAAAAGCTATAAACCGCCCGTCGGCTGAGATGGAGGGATTAAATCCCCCCCCCGGATTGCCTGCTGAGTCTAATGACACGAGGGTGGTGGTATTGGTCAGCGTGTCCCGCACGAAGATGTCGTCTGTATTGTTAGTATCCCCCGGCACGAGGTTGGAGGATTTTGAATCAAACGCCACAAACCGCCCGTCGGCTGAGATGGAGGGGCGGTAGGAGTCACTGTTGGCCGGATTGCCTGCTGAGTCTACAGAGACGCGGGTGGTGGTATTGGTTGACAAGTCCCGCACGAAGATGTCTCGGCTACGGTTAGTATCATCCCCCGGCACGAGGTTAGAGGCATCAGAATAAAACGCCACAAACCGCCCGTCGGCTGAGATGGAGGGGCTGTAGGAGAAGCCGTTCCCCTGATTGCCTGCTGAGTCTACAGAGACGCGGGTGGTGGTATTGGTTGACAAGTCCCGCACGAAGATTTCGTCGCGATTGTTAGGGTCTCCCGGCACTATGTTGGAGGCAGTTGACTCAAACGCCACCAACCGCCCGTCGCCTGAGATGGAGGGGTTGTAGGAGTTACGGTTGGCCTGATTGCCTGCTGAGTCTACAGAGACGCGGGTGGTGGTATTCGTCAACAAGTCCCGGACGAAGATGTCTGTGTTACTGTTAGTATCCCCCGGCACGAGGTTGGAGGCATCAGAATAAAACGCCACAAACCTCCCGTTGGCTGAGATGGAGGGGGGGTAGGAAGCCTTGTTTCCCTGATTGCCTGCTGAGTCTACAGAGACGCGGGTAGTTGTATTGGTTAACAAGTCTCGCACGAAGATGTCACCGACATTGTTAGTGTCCCCCGGCACTAGGTTGGAGGCAGTTGACTCAAACGCCACAAACCGCCCGTCGGCTGAGATGGAGGGGCTGTTGGAGAAACCGTTCCCCTGATTGCCTGCTGAGTCTAATGACACGAGGGTGGTGGTATTGGTTGACAAGTCCCGCACGAAGATGTCTGTCTTTCCGTTGGTATCCTCCGGCACTATGTTGGAGGCAAAAGAATTAAACGCCACAAACCGCCCGTCGGCTGAGATGGAGGGGCTGTTGGAGTCACTTTTCCCCAGATTGCCTGCTGAGTCTACAGAGACGGGAGTAATAGTCATAAGCCCTCACATTTAAGATTACAAGTTTTGATATCCCCCGATCTTACCCACAGCAGACAAAATAGCCAGGCTCATATTCCCCGCCCGTTTTTGGCAAATTCATCCACAGTTTGCTGCGATAGTTCATGAACAGCCATCGCTTGCAATACATCAAAAGGCAATGTCAAATGATGGGCGCCAGCTAATAAAGTCTTTACCGCTTCGGAGGGTGATTTGATGCTAGCTGCCAAAATTTCAGTATTTGTTTTTTTCAAGACATGTGCCATATCTTGGACTAAGGCAAAACCGTCTCCCAACAATCTGGTGGCGCGATTCACGTAGGCGATCGCATATTTGGCCCCCGCTTCTGCTGAAACAACGGCCTGGGCCGCGCTGTAAATAGCTGTCACCGCGCAAGGAATCGAGGGTGACAAATGCGCTACTGCTTGGAAACCCGCCGCCGTTGCTGGAACTTTCAAAACTGTTTGCCGCCCGATCGACTCAAAAGCAGCTTTTCCTTCTGCTACCATGCCATCAAAATCCGGTGCCACTAGCTGATAATACACTTCTCCAGGAATCAGTTGTGCCAGTTTTTTAAGAGTCACCTCAGGAGATAACTCGCTTTTTGCCAAAAGGGTCGGATTAGTAGTAATTCCCGCTATCCATCCGAACTTGCTGGCCCGCGCCGCTTCCGCTACAATTGCAGTATCAAGATAAATTGCCATCTGCTCTACACCTTCAGTTTCTTAATAATTTCCCGACGCTTGCTTTCAGATTGAGACCGATCCGAGCAAAATTAATTGTTAAGCTTTAACAATATCAGAGTCTCGGAAATATTACTGTTAAGTAAATATAACAATTTAGCGATATGCCTCATCGGTAGTAGTGCGTCAGTTTTGAAGGCGAGATTTTTTAATTCAACAAAACTTAGGCTCAGAAATCCCGTTTATTACCCAAAAATGGTGGAGGAGGACATATCTGTGAATAAACCGGGTCGATGATGGAAATTGAGTAAGTGCTATTTAAGATAGCTAACAACTGACATCACAACTTTTAAGTCAGTTGGTAAGGGAGAATGTCGGGTAAGGAAAACTTGACTCGGCAGATCCCGGATACAAATCAGTTACATTTGTATCAAGAGTGATGTATCCAATAACTCAAGAAGGTGACTCAGAAAATGACCGAAGAAAAAAATCAGCAGCCACAAGTCAGCCTTAAGACATCTTCTGAACAACCCCAGTTGGAAAAACCAGCAGAAACCGCTGCCGAATTGTCGAGAAATATTAAGTCGGAAACTCTGTTTCAAGCGGTTGAAAATAACGCCGAACAGCGTTTGAAGGCTCTAGCCCGCTTAATGATGGTGAGCTTAACTTGGTCGATGGCGGGGCTTTCCAAACGCCAGTAAGTTATGGAGGGCTACCGCAGCGGGGGACTTGTGATTTGTGAGTTGTGTTGGGACTTTTGTTTAAATCAAAACTTACTTACAACTGCCGGGCTTACCTCAAGTCCGGTTAGTTGTAATAAAACCAGTTTTTAGTGAGGAATAAAGTCCTCGATCTCAGCACTAAAGTCTTCAACGGAGGAGTCATAACTTTTATTTAATTCCTTCAAACGGTTCCAAAAAAGTCGGTTTCGGACGGGTAACGCGCACTTCCCAAAGCGCTTTGAGGACTGCAAAAAATTCGCGGACACTGTAGCGAATCATGGTATTTTGGCGAAATTTGCCCCAATCCGGCGTTCCTAAGCCGATCGCCTCTACGCCCAACTGGCGGCAGGTATAAACAGCGCGGGCTAAGTGAAAGTTTTGGGTAACTAAAACAGCCTGGGTTATGCCAAAAATCTCTTTCGCCCGGTAGCAACTTTCATAGGTGCTAAATCCGGCATAATCGAGAATGATATTATTAGTCGGTACGCCCTGTGCTTCGGCGTACTCCTGCATTGCTTTGACTTCGTTGTAATCGGCGCTGCTATTGTCTCCTGTCATCAAAAGTTTGCCTGCTCGCCCCGCTTTGTACAAATCGACGGCTGCTTGCACTCGATCGGCTAACATTGGGGTGGGAGTGCCGTCTTCCCAAACTCCGGCACCGAAAACAATGGCAATTGGTTCGGCGGGAACCTTAGCTACATCGGTGCGCAGGTAGTTGCTTGTAACTAGCCTGACGTAGTAGTTGAGGGCTAGAGGTGCGATCGCTGAGGTTAATATTAACAGCCCGATGGCAAGGCGCCATGGAAATATAAAGGATTTAGGCAACATAAATTCAAGTTAACTTCCTATATAATTACACAAACAGGCCGCTTCGCGGGTATAAAAATTGTCTAGTTACCGAATTTACATTATATTAACAAAAATATGATTCAACAACAGCCAAACTTTGAATTGCTGGAATCATTTTTATGGGAACCCAAAAACGGCTATTTTTTGCTAGACAGACATCTTCAAAGATTAGAGCGATCGGCTGATTATTTTAATTTCCCCCTATCCCTAACAGAAGCAAGCAAAGCTTTACAAGCATTAAGTATGACTTGCGGATCGGTCAAACAAAAAATACGGTTAACAATATCTTGTGATGGAAACATAACATTACAAGCTCAGACTCTAGATAGCGGTATCTTAAAAATCGGTGCATCTGTGGGAATTGCCCGCAAAGCGATCGATTCTCAAAACCCATTTCTTTACCACAAGACAACTTACAGATTGCCTTATACAATGGCTTTGGAGTCGCAGCCCGAATATCAGGATGTCTTTCTGTGGAATCAAGATGGAGTTATCACCGAATCTACGATCGCCAATATCGCGATCGATACACCCGCAGGTCTAATCACACCTCCCGTCAAGTGCGGTTTATTACCGGGGACATTTCGTTCTCAACTTTTAGAGGAGGGAAAAATCAGAGAAGAATTAATTACCTTAGATGATTTGCGCAGTACCCAAACTATATTTCTCATTAACTCCGTTAGGGGTTGGATACGCCTCAAAAAAGAAGCATACCGAGATGTTTGGAAAGTTGTAAGTAATGGCTGAGATAACGCTTTCACTCGATTTTAGTAGGGTGCAAACTGTGAACCTTACTACTACAGATAGTGTCAAAATAGACCGAAAGCATCCAGGATACAAGCCCCCGGATTCATTCCTTCGCAGACTCAGGACCCAGAAATAAAAAACCTGTATCCGATGAAACTTGCCCCCGAATTTATCCGTGGGGTCAATGCTTCAATTCTTTAATCTAAAATCTCAAATCTCAAATCGATTGACTCGTTGCGTAAGTCCTGAAAGTGTTAATTATAGTGCAATGTATTATGAAATCAATAGAACCTTGGCATTGGCGAAAGCTTCCCCTAAATCAGCGCAGCGGATCGGAGATTTTTCAAATTTTATTTCTCGGTAAAACTGCCGACAGTGCAGGCTCAATATCGGATTATTTCCCCCGCGATATGGCCGTTCTGCTAGAAAGTCCAGTTACATCTTCTACTAACTTGGCACGATATTCTATTTGTGCAGGTTCTCCCCGGATAATTGACGGTCAATCTCAGCTATGGACACCGCCAGTCGGTGAAATTTTACCTTTTTTGCGCGCTCTTTTGGACTGTCAAAAGCCAAATTTAGCAGTGAATGTACCGCCGGAAATTCCTTTTACTGGGGGTTGGTTGGGATGGCTAGGTTATGATTTAGCATGGGAAATCGAAGACCTGCCCCAACTCAATATTGATCCGCTACCTTTCCCGGTTAGCTGTTGGTACGAACCAGAATCTTTTGCGGTTTTAGACCGTCAAACGCAAATTCTCTGGTTGGCTGCGAGTCAACCTTCTCACCTCGATGTTATGCAGCATCAATTAGAGCAAACTGAGCGAGAAATAATCACGAATAATTTACCGGAAAATTATCAACAAAATTCCGCTAATCCTATTTTCCAATTATCTCAGAGTGAGTATAAAGAAATAGTGCGAAAAGCTCAGAAGTATATTCATGCGGGCGATATTTTTCAGGCTAATTTATCTTTGCGGTTTGAAGCCCGTACAGATTGCAGTAGTTGGTCAATTTACCGCGCTTTGCAACGGATAAATCCTTCGCCTTTTGCAAGTTATTGGCAAACTCCGTGGGGGGCGATAGTTAGTTGTTCGCCGGAAAGACTGGTTCAATTATTAGGAAAAAAAGTGGATACTAGACCGATCGCAGGAACGAGACCGCGAGGTTTAACCTGCATTCAAGATGAGCAGTTAGCACAGGAGTTAATAGAGAATATCAAAGAAAGAGCCGAACATATTATGTTAGTTGACTTAGAGCGCAACGATATCGGGAGGGTGTGTGAATGGGGCTCGGTAAAAGTTAACGAATTTCTGACCGTTGAACGCTACAGTCACGTGATGCACCTCGTCAGTAATGTTATCGGTACATTAAGAGGAGATTGCGACGCGATCGACTTAATTCGAGGGGTATTTCCGGGCGGTACGATTACAGGTTGTCCGAAAGTGCGCTGTCTGGAAATCATCGAAGAATTGGAACCTGTGAAGCGCAATTTATTTTACGGTTCCTGCGGTTATTTGGACTGGCGCGGCAACCTGGATTTAAATATTTTGATTCGCACCCTTTTATATGCACCAAAAAGTGACGGTACGACGGGGGGAGTTGTTTGGGGACAAGTGGGTGCGGGGATTGTTGCTGATAGCGATCCAGAAAGGGAATGGCAGGAGTCGCTGCATAAAGCTCAAGCTCAAGTTAATGCTTTGAAATTAGCGGAAATATTTGATTAGATGCGTGTTAGATAAATCTAATTGTTAAGATGGTTGACAATTTAGATTGCCGATTTACTTTTGATGTAATACTGATTGAAATCGATATAAAACAAAAGATTTATTGTAGTATTAATAATGTTAGGAAAATGTTCGTAGGGTATTGCCTGATACTTTTTTTAGCGATCGCACTGTGAGTCATATCAATTCCGGCAGTCAGGCCGGAATGATATCAAATCCGCGCTTCGGGAGTCGGGCGTAAAGTCGAATCCCGAGGCCAACAAATAATTGGCGCAATTTTCATTTTTTTGACCCCTCCTTCTACAGTCAACAGTCATTAGTCATCAGTCAACAGTCAACAGTCATCAGTCAACAGTCATCAGTCCTATGTCTATTGATTGTCCGAACCTACTGCCTCAGAAATAGAACTAAATCCGCGTTCTTCTAACTTTTGCAACAACCCTTGGAGAATGCGGCGCACCATCCAAGGCCCTTCGTAAACCCAACCAGTGTAGACTTGAATTAAACTCGCACCGGCGGCTATTTTTTCCCAAGCATCTTCGGCGGTGAAAATGCCACCAACTCCAATTATGGGTAATTCGCCTTTTGTATATTTCCAGATAAATCGGATTACTTCTGTCGATCGCTCCCGCACAGGAAGCCCGCTAATTCCCCCGGCTTCTTCGGCGATTGGTTTGCCTGTTTCTGGCAATATTTGTGTTTTCAATCCGTCGCGGCGGATGGTGGTATTTGTGGCGATAATTCCTGCTAGTTGGTAGGTTTTTGCTAGGTCGAGGATTGATGCAATCGCCTCGGACTCCAAATCCGGCGCAATCTTGACTAAAATTGGCTTGATTCCGCGATTTTCTTGTTGCAAAATTTCCAAAATTGTGCTAAGCCCCGCAGCATCTTGGAGCGATCGCAACCCCGGCGTATTCGGAGAGGAAACGTTGACTACAAAATAGTCGCCCCAATCTTTCAGCAGCTTAAAACTCTCCAAATAGTCGGCTGCTGCTTGCTCTAACGGTGTTACCTTAGATTTACCGAGATTGATGCCCAAGGGGAACCGAGACTGAGGCATGGGGCGCGAGGCATCGAATGAGGGCTGTTTCTGTGCTCTCTGAAACCGGGCTGCCATTGCCGCGGCTCCTTGATTGTTAAATCCCATGCGGTTGAGGGCTGCACTGTCCTGAGTCAAGCGAAACAACCGAGGTTGGGGGTTTCCCGGCTGCGGTTGACAAGTGACAGTGCCGAGTTCGGCAAAGCCAAAGCCAAAATTTGCCCAAATATCGGCAGCTACGCCGTTTTTATCAAATCCCGCGGCCAAGCCGACAGGATTTTTCACGCTCAGTCCCCACAAAGATTGTTCGAGGCGAGAATCTTGCACTCCCAAAGATTTCTGCAATCGGGAGAGCATTTGGCTGGTGGCGGGGTTTGACTGGGTTCTGGCTGCGAGTTCGAGAACGCCAAGAGTGCGGTTGTGCAGCCACTCGGCATCGGTTTTCAATACCGA
Source organism: Microcoleus sp. C2D2 (assembly GCF_036702495.1). Lineage (NCBI taxonomy): Bacteria > Bacillati > Cyanobacteriota > Cyanophyceae > Oscillatoriales > Microcoleaceae > Microcoleus > Microcoleus sp. C2D2. The sequence goes on from NZ_JAUBTO010000131.1 coordinate 18,711, forward strand.
AAACAACAGCGGGCGCACACCTGATTGATAAATATCCAATGACTTATCCTAGGGCAGTTGACAAATGAGAAGCTCAATAAAAATATTCCGGAGAAGAGTGTGAAGGTGAGGTTTTTACTTCAACTTCGATCGACTTTATCCAATGTTTTAGATAGAAGGATAAGTGAAACGATTATATTATAAGTTGATTCTTTGGCATTTTATTTTTTTTAATCTTTAAGTTGGTAATTTGAAATCAGACAAAGGTGCGGGGAAGCTTGGAAATGGGGCAGCAGGAAAGACCGAAGGATTTCGACGAACAAATCGCAACCTTGGAACGCGTTCTCCAGACTCTGCGAGAAGAGGAGAATGTTGAAGTGCTACTTTCGACCACACTCGGTTACTTGCAAACGGAATTTGACTGGGAGTTGATTTGGATCGGGTTGTACGATCGACAGGGCCACAGATTGTTCGGGAAAGGTGGCATGACTCCTAACGGCGACCTGTCTTTTCTCAAACAGCGGTTTGCCCTCAGTCCGGGAGATTTGCTCGAACAAGTGGTGATTCAGCTCCGGCCGGTGGGAGTCCCGGATTTGCGATCGGAACACAGAGCCGGAGAATGGCGCAAAGCAGCTCAAACTTTCAATATTCAAGGCACGACTCTGTTTCCGCTCCGCTACCAAGACCGCTGCTACGGCGTGATTTTGCTCGGGACCCAGGTGTGGGGAGCGTCGCCAAAGTCGGGGGAAAAAACGCAGTTGGCGATCGTATTTGGAGCGCTGGCAACTGCTCTTTACCAAATAGAAAAAGACTGGCTGCGAGAACAAGTCAAACACCCAGATGAGTCTCTTTTAGCGCTGATTTCGCAGTTGAAGGAACTGCGATCGCTCGACCAATACTTGCAAGCGGTTGTCGAACAAGCCCATGAATTTCTCCAGCCGACGCGCACTAATGTTTATTGGTTCGAGCAAGAGCGGCGCTATTTTTGGCGCCGAGTCAGCAACCGCCAAGTTACTCCGGCTTTGGGCGGGTCGAGCCGACCGGCTTCGGGCATCACCGTCCAAGACTTGGGCGAATTTTATCAGGCTTTGGGCAGGGAAGAAATGGTTTGGATCGGTGAATCTCAAAGTTCTCTGAAAACTGAGCTGACGGCGCGGTTGATGCAGCAAATCCGCGCTCGCTCTCTGTTGGCGGCGCCAATTGTTTCCCAAGGGGAATTGTTGGGATTTTTGGCAGTTGAAGCCGGCGAGCCCCGGATTTGGCAAGACAATGAAAAACATTACCTGCAGGGAGTGGCGCGGTTAGTGGCTCTGACGGCTCCTATGTCGGAGATGGAGGAGAGGATTCAGCAAACTGAGATCGATCGAGATTTAACAGCCGGAATAGCTCGCGCCATCTACAGCGATGCTGACTGGGAGGCGACTTTAAAAAATACCGCCGAGCAGTTGTGCGGGCGGCTCAATTGCGAATACTTTTTGCTGCTGCTGTACGGCGAAGAACAAAATCGCTTTGAAATTGTCGGTCAAAATCTGCCCCGGAACCGCAGGCCAGTGCCGTCGCCGCTCAACGCCCTCGATGTGGCTGACGTGGGGCTGTTGCTGATGCGCGAACCTGTGGCTATTGAAAATTGGGAGGAAGACCCGCGGTTGGGCGCTTGGCGGGAAGTGCTGGGGGAAGCGGGGGTGCGATCGCTTTTGGCATCGACCACTCGGGGGAAAAACAAAGAGGGAGAACACTCCAATCGCCAATCGCCAATCGCCAATCGAAAATCGATCGAGGGTTTGCTGGTTGTCGGGCACAGTTCAACTCGCACTTGGAGGCGATCGGAGCAAGAATTAGTTCGGCTAGTGGGCCAACAGCTAGGATTGATCCTGCACTCCTGGCAGCAGAGTTCGGAAATCGAGAAATATCAGCAATTTGAGCGCTCGCTCAAATCGGGTTTGGCGGTTTTGCACCATTCTCCTCAGGAGCAATCTGAGAAACCGAGATCTGCTGCTTCACCGACGATGTTTCCAGAGTTGCCGCTACAAAAGCTCGATCGTAACTTTGCTCAACACGTTTCCCGGACACTTTCCTGTCCTTTAGTAGCCGTAATTACTTGGAATCCCGGTGAGGAGGAAGGTTCAATCGCGGCGGCGGTAGCTGCCAATCCCGTATTTGCCCTCAATCCCGAGCCGGTGATTCCTGTCCAAACAGATGCTTTGATCCAGCAAACCCTGGCATTCGCGGGCGTGCTGCAAGTGAGCACGAGCCAACTGCAGCGGGGGACGAAGCGGTGGCTCCGCAGTCCGGGAATTGGCGAGATTATGACGGTGGCGCTGCGGACAGCCCCAGAACACGCTCCGGCGGGCATTGTGGTCGCTGCAGACGCTCCGGGCCGCCAGTGGTCGGAGTTGTCGGTGAGTTTACTCAGCTCGATGGCGTCTCAGTTGGCTTGGTGGCGCAGGTATTTGGCGGTGCAATCGGCAAGCGAGTCGCAGCGATTGGATCTGGAGCTGCTCAACTGGTACAAGCAGCGCCGTTTTGAGGACTTTTACCGCACTGTGGGAGCGGGGGTGAAGGAGTTGGGGGAGTTGAGTCAGTCGATTTTGCCTGCGGCGAAAGAACAAAAGGATGCTCTGAAAACTTTGCGCTACCAACAGGTTTTGCGACACATTGGCAATGCTTTGGGGTCAACGAATTTGCTGCTGAAACAGGAACAGTGGCGGCTGCAATTCGGACAAGATGCGGTGCCTGTGAGCGCTTGGCTGAGGCGATCGCTCGATCGAACTGCCCCCCTGGTCAAACAGTCGGAAATCTTGCTGGAAGTGCACAGAGGAACTGCTATGTCGATGCCGGAGGGCCAGACTTTGAGCGTTCGCGCCGACAGCGTCAAGCTGGATTTGATACTGGGCGAATTGCTGGCGATGGCTTGCAGGCGCTCTAAAGTTGGCGATAAGATTGAGATTCGCTCTCAGTTGTTGGGGGAAGATTTGCTAGAATTGTCTGTGATCGATAGTGGCGCGTGCGATCGACAGTTAATTGCTGCTTTCAACAACGGTTCCGAGTCGGATATATTAGCCGTTTCTAGTTCCCATAGGTCGATCGTGCAAAATCTGTTAATTTGTCAGCGAGCGGTACGCTTAATGGGGGGAAACTTTTCTTTAGAAATGTTAGAAAACAATTTAATTGTCGCTCGTTTAATGCTGCCCCTAGCCAATTCTTAATATTGTAAAATTTTGTAAAAGTTCCAAGCTGCGATCGACGATTGTAGGGGCGGGTTTCACCCACAATAATTGCCTACAACCAATAATCTCATAAACCCGCCCCCACCTGCGATCGAGGATTGTAGGGGCGGGTTTCACCCACAATAATTGCCTACAACCAATAATCTCATAAACCCGCCCCCACCCAACTGATATCTTGCGCCATTCTTAGAAACGAACGGGCTAGGAGGGCCCGTTCCACAATACATCAATTTTCTTGTGGGTGAACCGGAGAACCCGCCCCTGAAAGACTTTCAGAACTCGGGAAAAACCTTTGAGTAATCCAAGCAGTTACAATATGAGAAAGCAATCCCATCGGTCCAGCAAAGAAACACAAAGCCAAAGAATGAACCGTCCAAACACCTGTCCGCTGTCCTTCCAAATAAATCCAGCGCCCGACAAACAAGTCCAGCACTAAAAAATGTATCCATCCCGTAGCAGCCGCCGTTTCCTCGCCCAGAAACTTAGCAATATCTGCTAGCTTGGGATTGGACAAAGCTGCCGCAGTTTCCGCAGTCACACTGCTACCAAACAAATATATGTACAAAGCGGCGAGCATCGCAAACGGCAGGAAGGAATTCATCACTTTTCGGGTAATTCCCCAGTTGGGTAATAAAATCATAATTGCCCAGAAAGGCAAAACGAACAGATTACCTGCATTAAAAATTAGTTCTGGTGTCATAGTTGGCTCTTAGCTCCTGCGAATGCAATGCAATTAAGGATGTTAAGATTACTTTACACAATTTTTGCTAAAATTTATCAAAACCTGAAAAAAATCTCATTCACAAATAAAATAGAATTGCTATAATAAGCGCAATTCTAGGGCTTAGGCAAAAAGTGGTTTAACGCGCTACCTATAGCGGTAAGGTGCGCCGAAGAGAACCCTACATATAGAGGTTGCGCGTAAATCCTCAAATCTAACATCCCACATATAAAATTGCAAATATAAATATACAATTTAAAATTTTAAATCGCATGAAAACAACTTATGATAACTTTCCCGATTGGTGCAAGCACAAAGAAAATCTCTCTGCCGACGCCAAACATACCGTAGAAATACTGTTGCAAATATCAGATACTTCAAAGTGCGATCGAGCCAACGAATTGCTTTCTAATACAACAGAACTTAACCTCAAACTTACTCAACTTACCGATATCCGTCCCCTCTCATCTTTCACTCAACTTACTAATCTCATCCTCGGCAGCAATCAAATATCTGACATCGCTCCCCTGCAATCTTTAACTAAGCTGAAAACTCTGGTTATGGATGTCAATCAAATATCAGACATCAGTCCGCTTTCCTCTCTAACAAATCTGACTGTACTCGTTCTCGATACCAATCAAATCTCAAACATCACTCCCCTAGCAGCTCTAACTAATCTTACCGCACTTGTCTTGTATGACAACAAAATTTCTGACATCACTCCCGTGAAAGCTTTAACGAACTTAAATGCGCTGATCCTCTACAACAATCAAATTTCCGATATCGCTCCTCTGGCAAATTTAACTGAACTCCAGACACTCTACCTTTACAATAATAAAATATCGGATATCGCCCCGCTGGCGTCCTTAAAAAATCTCAATACGCTGTTTCTGTTCGGAAATGAAATATCTGACCTTACTCCGCTGGAATCTCTAACCAACTTAAATAAATTGGTTTTATTCCAAAATAAAATATCAGATATTAGTCCTTTGACATCGCTAACTAATTTAATTGAGCTTAACCTCGGTAACAATCAAATATCAGACATCAGTCCGCTGAAATCCTTAACTAATTTGAGTCAACTTTATCTGTTCAACAATCAGATTTCCGATAGCAGCGCGCTGCAAGCTTTAAATAACTTATTTTTGCTTGACTTGTACAACAATCAAATCTCCGATCTCAGTTCCCTGCAATCTTTGCCAAAGTTAACTACACTGGACTTGCGCGGGAATCCCATTGTTAATAAAATTTGCCCTGTTAATCCTGAATCTATATGCAGGTTTTAATTCTTAAGGCTTAAGAGCGAGATGGCGGTTTATATAGTATAATGTTGAAGGTCAATATCAGGAGAAAGTGATGAGCGGACACGATGCTTTGATGTTAGGATTGCTGCTGTTGCCAGGTTTGGCTTTGTCGATCGCAATTATGGGCGCTTTTGCCGCTGGTGGATAATCAGTTTTGGGAGCAGGCAGATTTTGTAAAAAGTAGTTTTTTCCTCGTTTTCATCGTTCCCAGGAAGAGCCTGGGAACGCATTTCACTCTTGCTGTGCCTCCTGTTTTTTTGCAAGCGAGGCAGAGCCTCTGGATCTCGGTTCCCAGCCAGAGCCAGGGAACCAGTTAATTTTCCTTCTTCCTTCTTCCTTCTTCCTTCTTCCTTCTTCCTTCTTCCCTCTTCCTTCTTCCTTCTTCCTTCTTCCTTCTTCCTTCTTCCTTCTTCCATAACTTAGGCTCGCGAATTAAATAACTTACAATTTTAATTGTGATTGTGGGATGGGCGTCCCGCCCGTCCTTTTTGGACGGGCGGGA
>NZ_JAUBTO010000132.1:0-23642 GCF_036702495.1 Microcoleus sp. C2D2
GGCGACGCCAAAACCCGACCCCCGGAATCCGGGAGGAATAAGGCGCGAGTCGCCGCTAAGCCGAGCCAAAAAAAAGCGTTAATTCAAGGAGAAACGTATGAAGAAGAAATCTTTGCGGCCCCAAATAGTTGCACCCGTGCAACGCGAAACCACTGCCACTACCACCACCAGCACAGGCGTTGGTTTGGTGGCCTTTTTACATTCGTGGGATCCCTTTCATCCTTTTGCGGGAGAGGACGCGGAGTAATCACGCAAATTCTAGCACTCACCTCAAAAAAAGTCAAAACTCTTTTTCCACCTCACTTGGTGCTCTGTTAGCCTCTCGGAATTGACGCACAACCCTTGTCAGTTCTAGGTTGGACGATACCTGGCACGGGGGTGGGACGGGACAGGATTTGGATTTTTTGGGGTGGGTAGTTGAACCTTTAAAAGTTAGTGCGATCGCTCTTCTATCCCGGACAAATTATTAAAACCTCAATACGGGAATAAAAGGGATCTCGCTTTTTAATTAGTCTGCTTGACACGATCACTTCAATTGATCGCAATTATTTCTTGTGGTTGGGTTGAGCTTTAAACCAGCCTATATTTAATGCAAAAATAACTAAAATCCGCTCCAAAAAATACTCAAAAACTACTTGACTTTTTGAGAGTTAGTGTTAATATTAAAACTAGAAACTCGGTGAGAGTGGCGACGCCAAAACCCGACCCCCCGAGGGAGGAATAAGGCGAAAGGCCACGCTTAGCCGAGCCGCGAAAAAAAAGCCAAAATTCAAGGAGAAACGTATGAAGAAATCTTTGCGGCCCCAACAAACTGCCCCTGTGCAACGCCCGACCACAGCTACTTCTTCAGCAGCAGCAGCGCCAGGGGCATGGGCAAGTTGGAGACAGATTTTTACAGAGCAGCCTTTTGCGGGAGACGACGCGGAGTAATCACTTCAACAGTAGCACTCACCTCAAAAAATGTCAAAACCCAGTTTCTACATCCTTTGGCAGTCTATTGGCAGCGATGAATTGACGCACAACCTGCGTTACTATCTCGCTTTCCGATACCTGGCACGGGGGTGGGACGGGACAGGATTTGGATTTTTTGGGGTGGGTAGTTGAACCTTTAAAAGTTAGTGCGATCGCTCTTCTATCCCGGACAAATTATTAAAACCTCAATACGGGAATAAAAGGGATCTCGCTTTTTAATTAGTCTGCTTGACATTCTCGCTTCAATTGAGCGGGATTATTTCTTGTGGTTGGGTTGAGCTTTAAACCAGCCTATATTTTATGCAAAAAAACCGAAAATCTGTTAATAAAAGTTATCAAAAACAGCTTGACTTTGTGAGAGTTAGTGTTAATAATAGTAGAAACGGGCGTGAGAGTGGCGACGCCAAAACCCGACCCCCGGAATCCGGGAGGAATAAGGCGCGAGTCGCCGCTAAGCCGAGCCAAAAAAAAGCCTTAATTCAAGGAGAAATGTATGAAGAAGAAATCTTTGCGACCCCAAATAGTTGCACCCGTGCAACGCGAAAGCACTGCCACAAGCACCAGCAGATCACCGGGGTTGGTGGCCTTGAGAACAGATACATATTTAGCCCCGCCGGGTATATATTTTCCTTTTGCGGGAGAGGACGCGGAGTAATCACCCAAATTCTAGCACTCACCTCAAAAAAAGTCAAAACTCTTTTTCCACCTCACTTGGTGCTCTGTTCGCCTCTCGGAATTGACGCACAACCCTTGTGAGTTCAAGGTTGGACGATACCTGGCACGGGGGGGGTGAAAAACAGGACTTGGATTTTTTGGGGTGGGTAGTTGAACCTTTACCCTTACCCTCTTGATGAACCCCGCCGAGTAGCTTGCTACCCCAGTGGCACTTGGTTGGGGTTTTGTCCTTGGGTTTGTACTTTTGGCAAAAGCCTTTGTACTTCTTGGCACATTCTTCTAAGCTGTTCCCTAGTCGCAAAAAAGCGGGATGCCATTCAGTTAACCCATCATCGGTTAAGCGTTCGTAACTGCCATAGTTACTGAAGTCGTAGAAGAAACCCTGACGCATTTTCGCAGCTTTGGGATTGCCATGAATGTAGCGCAGGGTATTTAAGGCTCTTTCCCCATCTGATGCAGGAAACCCATCGCAGAAATACCGCCTTTCCCAAAAATGCCCCGTCCGTCTTAACATCCGGTTGAAACACATCGCCGTGTACCAATTTAGAAAGTGCATAATTTTCGGCAAGTCTTCGGGTTGAGCAGGTTCTATTAGATAGTGGACGTGGTTCGACATAATACAAAGGGCGTATAGCTTAAACTTGTATTTATCCAAGGCTTTCTTGATTGCATAGAGAAACACCTCCCGACATTCGATCCGCGATAGCTTAAACTCGCGATTGTTACAGCGAGTGGTGATATGGTAAGAGTATCCGACTCTTAATTTTCTAGGCTGCCTCGGCATGAGTTTCCGGAATAAATTTTAACTACAGTTTCCCATGATTACTTATCTCTGATCATCCTTGAAAAGTGACGAGAAGCTTCACTACATTGGAGGGCATCAGGTGGCGTTTGAAGGTGAACCTTTTTATATCGTTTCCGGTTGCATCCGAATGATAGTTCGGACACGGCAGTGCCGTGTCCCTACCACAATTAATTGTAGGGACACGGCACTGCCGTGTCCTGACTGTGGGTAATATTAATTCCGATGCTACCGGAGTTGATATTACCCCTTAGAAGTCTTCGAGCGTTTAACCGCAGAAACCGAGGGCGGCTTGATTGAATTGTCCTGCAAGGTCAAGAAAGATCGAATATATCCAGTTCGCTAGTTATTTTAAACTTAGAAAACTAGAATTAAATTATCCCTACCATGCCCGACCTCATCACTATTCCCGGCCTTGTCGAACTCTGGACGCACACAAAAGGATCTCGCCGCATCACGGTCGCCGTTCTCGACGGTTCCGCCGACATGGAGCGTGCCTGCTTTCAAGGGTCGAATCTCACCCAAATTAGACCCTACTGGCAAGAAGAACCAGAACCGATCGCACCGGCCGATTTAGCGCAATTTTGGAAAATCGAGGCCCTACAAAAAGAAAAGGCAGACCTCAAAAAAGGCGAAGAAGAAACCGACGCCGAAGAAGAAGCAATAAAAGCAGAAATTGAAGCCCTCAAAGAAACCATCCCCAAACCCATCTTCAAACGCCTCGGCTGCGACTTCCACGCCACCCACATTGCCAGCACCATTTTCGGACAGCACGGTTCCCCCGCCCCCGGCATGGCTCCTGGCTGCACCGGCATCAATATTCCGATCGATATTAGCGGCGAAGGCAGCGAATTTATCTCCCCCCTCAACCTCGCTCGCGCCTTCAACCTGGCAATGGAACAAGGAGCCAACATCATCCACTGTGCCGCTTGCCACCCCACCCAAAGCGGTCTCGCCCACGAAATGATTGCCCGCGCCGTCAAGCAATGTCAAGATAACGGCATCTTAGTTGTCGCACCTGGCGGCAACGACAAAGGCGAGTGCTGGTGCGTCCCCGCCGTGTTGCCGAACGTCCTGACAGTAGGAGCGCTGCGCGATGACGGCCTCCCGTTCAAATTCAGCAACTGGGGCGGCAAGTACCAAGAGCAAGGCATCATGACTTTTGGGGAAAATATCTTAGGGGCGCAACCAGGAACAGACGAGCCGGCGCGACACAAAGGCACGAGTTGCGCGGCTCCGATTATTACTGGCCTTAGTGCTCTGTTAATGAGCTTGCAACTTCAGCGGGGGCAAAAGCCGGATGCAGAAGCTATCCGCGCCGCCATTTTAGAAAGTGCGATTCCCTGCGATCCTGAAGAAGTAGAAGAACCAGAGCGCTGTTTGCACGGAAAACTCAACATTCCCGGTACGGTGAGGTTGCTCACAGGGGAACCGCTCAGGGCTGTTGTCGCCTCAGGCACCAATCGTACAGATTTTGTAGAACCTCTGGCCCAAGTCTTCTCCCTTTCCCCAAGCGGGGCGGCTGCGGCGGAATTGCCCGGACCGTTGAAGGGTGAAGACTCCTTCGCCAGCAAGCAAGAGGGGGTTTTAGCTCAGTCTCAACCCCTGGTTGCTGCCACCACTCTGGAAACCCGTCCCTCAGAAATTGCCGCTATGTCGATCGCTCCTGTCACCCCCAGCCAAGCTGCAAGCACCATCACGGCGAGCATTCCATCAAACATAGTTTATGCCTTGGGAACCGTGGGCTACGACTTCGGCAGCGAAGCGCGGCGCGATACCTTCAAACAACTGATGCCGGCCTATGAAATTGACGGCACCGCAGTCCCAGCTAATCCCTACGATGCTCGCCAGATGGTTGATTATCTGGAACAAAACCCCTCGGAAGGGAAAGCTTTAATTTGGACGCTGAATCTGGAATTAACGCCGATTTACGCGATCGAACCGAAAGGACCTTTTGGGGCGGAGGTGTATGAAGTTCTGCAGTTAATGCTAGCAGGACAGGTGCTTGCCGAAGATAGCGAAGATTTTATTGAGCGGGTGAGTATACCGGGGAGATTGAGCGATCGCACGGTAGAGCTATTTTCTGGGCAAATAGTACCGGTGATTTCTGTTCAAAATACCCGAGGAATGTATGGCTGGCGAGTCAATAGCCTGATCGCGGCAGCTTTGGAAACGGTGCGCGACTCTGACAGCAATACGAGCTCCGAAGCGATCGGGCGTTCTTTAACTAGCTTCCTGCACCGCATTTATTTCGATTTGCGAAATTTGGGGCAAACGGCTCACGATCGCGCCCTGAATTTCGCTGCTACGAACGCCTTCCAAGCTGCCTCCACCTTTGCAGAAGCGGTTGCTAGGGGGATGGAACTCGACAAGATTGAAGTGGAAAAAAGCCCTTTCTGCCGTCTCGATAGCGACTGTTGGGATGTGAAATTGAAGTTTTTTGACCCTGAAAACAGCAGTCGGGCCAAGAAAGTTTTCCGCTTCACTATTGACGTGAGAGATCCCATGCCCGTTACTTTGGGTGAAGTGCGATCGTGGTCTGTGCCGAAGTAAGCTGTCACGCATTTAAATTGCATATTCAGGGCGGGCGAGACGCCCACCCCACAAGACACCGAATTGTTTGTTGACATTCTATTTAAATGCACAACAGCTTAAGCTGGAGGCGTGATTTGAGTTGTGAATTTTCAACGACTTTCAACTCAAAACTCTGGGCGGGTTTTGTACGCAACTGACCTTTTGGCTGCAAAAAATATCGGCTCTTGCCGCCCCTACAAACTCGCCTTCCTCTAGCCTCCAGCCTTCTACTACAGCCATTGTTTAGTCGATCGAATATCCCCTCCCAGATTTGTTTCTTTGTCCGCACAGGGGGTCTATTTTTCAGCTTCTGGGGTGGTAATGGCTCAATGATTTCCCAGTATCAGTCTGTTAAGCTGCGATCGCCGGCATTTTCTTTGTGATTTTAGCTGAAACAGCAGAAGCCTCACACCTACCCTTCGGGAGGTGTTGAGATGAATGCGAGTGAGATGAGGAGTCCCACCCCAACCAAAACCGACTTTTCGACGCTCTTCGGTTGCCCAGGGGTGGGTGACGAGACGAACAAAATCCCTTGCACTAACCAAAGCTTTTTGTTATGCTCTTCTTAGAGCAATTCAAGAAGCAATCTAAGTCTCGTGTTAAAAGCTGTTAAAGTCCGAATCTATCCAACAGAAGCCCAGCAAGTGCATCTTGCTAAGGCTTTCGGTTGTGTGCGTTGGGTCTGGAATCAGTCTTTACACATAATGACTTCGACCTATCAAGAAACTGGGAAGGGCGTTACAGCCATGACCATGAAGAAATCTATACCTCTATGGAAAGCTGAGTTTGAATGGTTGTCAGAGTGTTACTCGCAGTGCCTTCAACAGTCAGTTTTAAATCTAGGCGTAGCTTTTGGGAATTTCTTTGATGGTCGAGCAATGTATCCCACATTCAAAAAACGCCAAGGGAAACAATCTATTCACTACCCTCAAAATGTCAAAGTCTTTGGTCCAAGTGAGATTAAATTCCCTGGTAATTTGGGCACTGTCAGAGCCAAGGTTCATCGAGATATCAACGGGAAAGTCAAGACCGTAACTGTCTCGAAGAACCCTGATGGTAGATACTTTGCTTCGATGCTTGTAGATGATGGTGTTGCTCTGCCAGAGTCCAGTGCTGACGGCGATGTCATTGGGATAGATCTGGGTCTAACCGATTTTGCGGTTACATCGAACGGCTCTAAGTATCAACACCCTAGAGCTACCAAAAAACACGAACGAAATCTTAAACGCAAGCAGAAAAAGCTGGATCGCAAAACTGATAAAACGACTAAAAATCGACGACAGGCGAAGCTGGCTGTTGCCAAGGTTCATTCAAAAATTAAAAGAGTCCGCGAGGATTTTCTACATAAACTATCGCGCAAGATAGTAGACGAAAACCAAGTCATAGTAGTGGAAAATCTGGCAGTAAGAAACATGGTGAAAAACCATTGCCTAGCCAAAGCAATATCTGATGCTGGCTGGGGGATGTTCTGCACTATGCTCAAGTACAAAGCAGAAATGGTGGGCAAGGTTTATCTAGAAATAGGTCGATTCTTTGCATCAACTCATCTTTGCTCAAGTACCTTGAAATCACTGCCAAAGATGGATTTATCTGTGCGTGAATTCGACTGTCCACACTGTGGCAAGCGGCACGATAGAGACATTAACGCCGCGATCAATATCAAAAATGAAGGCTTGCGCGTATTGACGTTGGGAACCAGCGTTATTGCTCCTGAAGGCTATGTAAGACCAAAACAGTATGGGCGCAAGTCTACTACTGTGGAGGCTATGGTTGTTGAAGGGAGAAGCCCACACTCTACCCGCTTCGGGTGAGTGTGTGGTAGTTCACCTCAATCAGATCTCCCAAATGGGTTCTATCTCACTTCTTGCACCATTCTCAAGAACAGGCTTTCCGGCCTGTTCCACAAAGAGTGAATTTTCTCGCTTCACAGGCATCTTGCCTGTTCATAAAAAGCTTATTGAGAATGGTGTAACATCTCAGTTCTATAGGACTTATGCAGAAACGGGGGTTTTTTACCAAAATACGTCGTTGCAGCGACGGCTATAGGGTAAAAAACCTGTTTTTTTTAGTGATTATATAGCAGAAGGAAGAAGGAAGAAGGAAGAAGGAAGAAGGAAGTTCGGCAACGGATTCTGTAACGGATGTAACGGATGTAACGGATGTAACGGATGTAACGGGTGTAACGGATGTCAGGAAGAAGGAAGAAGGAAGAAGCAGTAATAGCAATGGTTTCAGCGATTAAGAATGTCCTAACCGTCTTGGCGGTTGCTATACGTAATATCGTTTCCGGTTCCATGGGAATGATAAAGTCAAGGTTAATAATTCCACATTCCCCAACGGACGACTCCCGACTCCCGACTCCCGACTCCCGACTCCCCATCCCGAACGGTGTTGCCGGAATTGATATAAGTCCTGATAGAGTAGGAAATTAGTAAAAATTTCCAATTCTTACCGCGACCTAGATATCAGAAATTTAAAATCGCCAAATAAATGCCCAATTCAATTAGCCAAGTTCAGCCGCCGCTGGAATTCATACCTCCAGCCTACAACCCGCTAGTGATGCAAGGCTGCCAGCAAATACTCCCCTGGTGGCTGCGATTTCGGACCAAGATCGGCCACATTCAAGCGGAAAACGTCGAAACCCTCGCCGAACTATTCCACCAATTTCAAAATCAGAAAGTTCGCTTCCTGCTAGCCTTCCGCCACCCCAACTCAGACGATCCCTACTGTTTGGGACAACTACTTTGGAAACTCGTTCCCCAGGCGGCACGGGCCAAGGGCATTTCCCTGCAATTCCCGGTACATTCCCACTTTATCTACGATCGCGGCATTCCCCTGTGGGCCGGTGCTGCTGTCGGCTGGCTGTATTCCCAACTCGGCGGCACTCCGATCGTTCGCGGTAAGATCGATCGGGTGGGATTGCGATCGGCCCGCGATTTATTTGTCAACAGCCAATTCCCGATCGCCGCCGCCCCAGAAGGCGCCACCAACGGTCACAATGAAATAGTTAGCCCCCTGGAACCGGGAATTGCTCAAATGGGCTTCTGGTGCGTTGAAGATTTGCTCAAAGCCGGACGCACTGAAAAAGTTTTAATTGTGCCCATCGGCATTCAATACCGCTATGTCGAGCCACCTTGGCAACCCCTAGAAAAACTTTTAACTCAATTAGAAATTGATTGCGGACTGCCACCGGGCGATCGCACCGACATCGCCAATTTAGAAACCGCAAATCCAGATTCCGAAAACCAAAATCACAAATTCCAATATCGGCGCCTGATTCGACTTGGCGACCATTTGCTAGCAGTGATGGAAGAGTTTTACAGCCGTTTTTATCATAAAAAATTACCGCCACAAACATCAATTTTAACATCATTATCGCTCCCAGAAAATACGGCAAACGATTCGGGAAATGAAGTAATGATGGCTCGACTGAAAGCACTGTTAGACGTGGCTTTGCAAGTAGCAGAAGAATATTTCAACTTAAAGGCCAAAGGCAGTGTTATAGACCGCTGCCGCCGTCTGGAACAAGCAGGGTGGGACTATATTTATCGAGAAGATATCAAAAATATTGCAGCACTTTCTCCCTTAGAAAGAGGATTAGCCGATCGCCTCGCTGAAGAAGCAAATCTCCGGATGTGGCACATGAGACTTGTAGAAAGTTTCGTGTCCGTCACTGGCAGGTACGTCGAAGAAAAGCTGACAGCAGAACGTTTGGCAGAAACAACTTTACTGCTGTGGGACGTACTGGCTCGCATCAAAGGGGGAAATCCTTTCGGCCGACCGAAGTTGGGCAAACAGCAGGTACAAATGACCGTGGGCGAACCGATATCAGTAAGCGATCGCTGGGAGGGATATCAAACCAGTCGCAGGTTAGCAGTTGCCGAACTCACTCAAGATTTGCAATCAGCTTTAGAAGCAATGATTAAATCTTAATTAGTCAGATCGGGAAGAGGTTCCAGGAAAGAAGGAAGAGGTTCGAGGGAAGAAGAAATATATATTTTTCTTCACTACCTTTTTCTTTGGTCAACAGCAAACAGATTGTTATAGACTTTGGGAATAGGTCTAAGGAACCGCCAAGGCTCGCTTGACAATGAACCAATAAAAATTACCGATGACTAACAAACCTATCGATTTGTCTACTAACTCAATTAAGGTAAAACTGCTGAATTATTTGGCGCAGGAATTGCTCACACCGCTCACTTCGGTCGTCGGCATGGCAAGCGTGTTGAAACAAGAAATTTATGGCCCCTTAACGAACAAGCAAAAAGAATATATTGACGTGATCCAAGACAGCAGCCGCTCTTTGCGATCGCTAGTTGAAGAAATTTTGGAACTGGCAGAACTAGATGATTCCGCTTTCACCTTGAAGCGAACCGCAATCGATATAGAAACTTTGTGCCAGCAAGTTGTGACAATCTTGTCGCCGGCGGCAAGTAGACGAGAGCAAGAAATTAATTTGTCGATGGGGCCCGGGCCGCGCATCTGGTTGGTCGATAAAGATAAGGTTCAGCAAATGCTGCACCACTTAATTTTTAGCATTATTCAATCGGCTGGAGCAGGCAGCGTGATTCGAGTCCACGTTTCTCGGAAAGAAGACGGTATCAACCTCGGAGTTTGGGTTTTTCATCCTTGGTTGGGAGAAAGTTTGCCCCATGCTAAACTCTACTCCGACTACTTGTTGAAGCTCGGATCGGATAGCGGTTCGCCATCGAACTCCGAAACCGACTCCCTCGGACTCGAACCCCAACTCCCGAGACAGGGTTCGCAGCGATTAACGCTGGCGTTTTCTGAGTTGGCGGCTTTAGTGGCCCAGAATGCCGAGGATACCGCACCGGTGTTAGCTGGTTACGGGGCCAGGGAACGCTTGGGGCTGCTGCTTTGCTGCCAGTTGGTGGAAATTCAAGGCGGTCAACTCTCGATTCAAGGCGCCCCGGAATCTGGATATCGCTACGCGCTCTGGCTGCCCTGCACCAATGCTACGGAGTTGTTGGAAGGATGAAGAAGGAAGAAGGAAGAAGGAAGAAGGAAGAAGGAAGATGGAAGAAGGAAGAAGGAAGAAGGAAGAAGGAAGAAGGAAGAAGGAAGAAAAATCACTCAACTTTTTTCAATTATCAATTCCCGATTCCCAATTCCCAATTACTGATTCCCAATTACCTGTTACCGATTACTAAGTACAAATCTAAAATAGCAATGAATTCAGTTTGGCAACAATTAACTCTGGCAAATTTGCCGCTCTCTCAGTGGCAAAGTAGAAGTTATTTATTAAATTGGGCGATCGGCTCTTTGCGCAGTTGGCGGCAGAGTAGCTGGCTGATGCAGTGGGCAGAACCCTTGGGTTTTGTTTTGCTGGGCTTGACTTTCGGTTTGGCACCGTTTGTGAACAATGCCTTGGTGGGGGTGTTGATGGCGGCTGGCGCTGCATTTTGGGTGCTGCTGACTGTTTCCGACGATCGCGCTCACGCCTTGACGCCGATTCATTTGCTGGTACTGCTGTACTGGGGAATTGCCACCGTCGCCACGGCGATGTCGCCGGTGAAAGTCGCCGCTGCTACTGGTTGGACCAAGCTAACGCTGTATTTGCTGTTTTTTGCGCTGATGGCTCGGATATTGCGATCGCCCCGTTGGCGATCGTGGTTAATTGCCGTATTTTTGAACGTCTCTTTAATTGTCAGTTTCTACGGCGTGCGGCAGTGGATTGACAAAGTGCCGCCCTTAGCTACTTGGAACGATCCGACTTCCACTCAAGCCAATGTCACGCGAGTTTACAGCTTTCTGGGAAATCCTAACTTGCTTGGTTCCTATTTGCTGCCGGCCATTGCATTGAGCGCCGCCGCACTTTTTGTGTGGAAAGGATGGGGAACAAAAGTTTTAGCGCTGACGATGCTGGTGGTGAATTGCGCGTGTTTGCGCTACACGGACAGCCGGGGTGCTTGGATCGGTTTTGTGGCTCTACTTGTGGTATTTTTAGTGCTGCTGTGGTACTGGTACAGCCCTTTGATGCCTCGGTTCTGGCGAACTTGGGCCCTGCCGTTAGGGTTAGGAGGTTTGGCTTGGGCCTTAATTTTGGGAGTGGCTTTAGTGGAGCCCCTGCGCGATCGAGTTTCGAGTATGTTTATCGGCAGAGGTGACAGCAGCAACAATTTTCGGATTAATGTTTGGACCGCGGTGATTGACATGATTCGCGATCGACCAATTCTCGGAATAGGCCCGGGAAACACTGCTTTTAATAAAGTTTATCCGCTTTATATGAAGCCGAGATTCACTGCTTTGAGCGCTTATTCCGTGCTGCTGGAAATTGCGGTGGAAACCGGTTTTATCGGTTTAATGTGTTTCCTGTGGCTGATGACTGTCACCGTCAATCAAGGTTTGTTGCAGATAAAAAATCTGCGGGATTCACAATTTAACATCTCTAATTTAGAGGAAGAATCCCGAAATCCCCAATCTAAAATCCCAAATCTCAAATCGAATCAGGGGTTTTGGTTGATTGCGGCGATCGCAACTTTAGCCGGCATGATGGCCCACGGTTTTGTCGATACAGTTTGGTACCGGCCGGAAGTTAATATGCTTTGGTGGTTGATGGTGGCGATTATTGCTAGTTTTTACAGCAACTCGCACCAGCAGCAGCTAGATTCAGCTTTGACCGAGGGCGAGTAGATAGAATTGCTGGCGGGGTTTTCTCCCCGCCCGGTGAGGATTCCAACAACAGCCGATACAGCAATTATTAATAGTTATACCAGTTCAAACAAAGAATGCAGCTTTATGCAAGCTGCAAACCATTATAGTCTTGAAACACTCACCGCACCCTTCCGTGCGGTGATTCTTGACACTTCATCGAAATCCCCTACCGAAATAGTCTTAGGTTTTCGATGTCCATAAGCGAGTCGTGGCAGTTCCCTATTCCGACGGGAGAGCAACTATCACACAAAGCCGTCCTAAAAGGACGATGTTTTAAACCAACTTTTTTGATAAGTCATTTCCAATTCTTCAATTCTTTAATCTCAAATCTCAAATGCTATAAGGTGCGCACTGCGCACCCTCCATACTACCACATACTACATACCTGTTGCTGTAAAGTGGCGATGGTACACTCTACAAAATTTATTGAAAATAACTCTTATTCTTGGCTCTCCCGAGGCATGATAAATCTCGGACACGCATATTTTCCACCATTTCTATCTCTGCACTGTCGCATCGACTGATTCGATTTGAACAGCATTTCGACTGATTCATTAACTGTGGGTTTAACAGCTGCAGGAGTTGGCAGTGCTTTTGAGGCTTGACTTAGCTCCAGTACCGTTATAATTGCCAGTATGGTTGATGAAAGCAAAACTGTGCGTTTCATTTATTTGTTTTTTCCTCGTTTAATCGTTGACGTGCCATTCCTATCCATATATCCTCATCGAACTCTTGAGAATCCGCAGACTTTAGACAAATTTTCCACTGGGGTAGCGCTTCCTTAGTATTTTTCATCTTTTCTAGGACTTGCGCTTTTAAGCAGTAAGTTGCTGGTCTTTCACTATCAAGTTTAATCGCTGCATCCAGATGTTGCAATGCCTCTGAATATCGACCCTGTTCAAGGCGAGCCCATCCCAAGTTTTTGAGTAAAGAATATTTGACGCGATCGTCCTCAGCTAATTTCAAACCTTGCCACAGCAAGTGAACGGCAGCAGCATAGTTTTTTTGATCGACTATATATAATCGAGCGAGATTGCTGTAAGCAGCAGGCAAACCGAGTTTGGCAGCTTGCAGATATTTTCCTCGGGCGCATTGTAAATCTTGCACTTCTTCGCAAAGCCATCCCAAATTGTAAAGGGCTGTTCGGCTTTTTGGATCTACGGAGAGCGCTAACTCATATGCTTGTTGAGTATTAGCCAATCGATTAGCTTTGTAGTTCTCAAACGCCATATTATTAAAAAATGATGCCAGTTCCGGCAAGCCAATTTTCCAGCCGCCCAAGCCTACGGCTAGAATCAGCAAGAAAGTCCCCCACTTCGATTGGTGATGCTTTTTTGCTGGCTCTTTCATGGCATTGAAAATGTTAGCTAATGGTGTCGTTTTTAGCATATTTAAACTTGAGAGTTGGGCGATATGTTTTTGCCACATTTAATTGCCACCCTAATGGCATCATAATCTTACGAAATGACTCAGGCTTGAGCCCATTTCTCATAAGAGTTTGCAAGTCCACAGCCGAATGCTTGGGTAATGCTCCCACTACCTAGAGGTATTCGAGCATAGGTTAATCATTCCTGAGACTCCACAAGGGATCCGGAAATTTTCAGAAAAAAGGAAGTGGGAAGCAGGAAGAAGGTAGAACTGTCCCAATTATTTAAGTAATAATACTTAGTCAGCGGTCGATCGACAGTATGTGACTGTATTAGGAGATACAGCCTATCCCAGGTTTATGAAGTGCAGCTTTAGACTGAGGCTGGGCCCTTCTTCGTGTCAACAATCGCCTGAAACCCCTGAGACATCTCGTTTTTAACCCAATATCGAGTCCCCTCGCATCCCCCTTCTTAAGCGGGACGAAAGAGCGCTTCCAGTTCCCCCCGGACGCAAAGCAGGGGCCGGGGGACCGAGCCCTAATCGTCAGACAGCAGACCAATACTACGTTTAACTTACATCTGGCACCATTCTCAATAAGCCTTTTCTGGGCAGGATGCCCACCCCACAAGAAAACTCACTCTTTGTGGAACGGTGGAACGGGCATCTTGCCCGTTCTTGAGAATGATGCAAGACATCAGTTTAACGTGTTTGTTGACACCAATAGGCCGATCGCCGTGTCCCTACGGGGATCGATAGGCGGGTGTACTTCATAAACTTGCAATCTGCTGGAAAATGGACTCCGGTGAAATAACTCTAATTAAGTTTGTAGTGACCGCGGAAGCCCTCAAAATTCTCAACGGGAGATATCGAACAATTTTATGATGAGTAATTAACCGAACTCGATTTAAAATAATCAATCACTAATCAGCAATCACCAATCATTAATCATTAATCACTAATGACTCCTGAGTAATAAACATCTCTCTAAATGAAACTCAAACCTTCGAGTAGCACAGGTTTGAGTTTCATTTCCGAAGATATTTAATGACTAATGACTAATGACTAATGACTAAGCTGCTACGTATCTAAATTGAATACAGAGACGGGATCTCCTGCCCGTCCCACAATAATTGTAGAAAAATTGACGGTCAAATTAGATGCACAGCAGCTTAATGACTAATGACTAATGACTAATGACTAATGACTAATGACTAATGACTAATGACTAATGACTAAAATTGCTTCATCGCTCTTTCCATATCCCGCTTGTCTTCGCGTTTCTTCAAATCTTCGCGCTTGTCATACAGTTTTTTCCCTTTACCCAAACCGATATCAAGTTTTACCCAGCCGCCTTTCAAATACATTTTTAACGGCACTAAAGTCAAACCTTTTTCTTCGACTTTACCTATCAATTTACGGATTTCCTGCTTGTGCATCAGCAATTTACGGGTGCGGCGGGGTTCGTGATTAAAATAGTTGCTAGCACTTCTCCAGGGCGAAATGTGAACGTTTATCAGCCACAGTTCACCGTTCCGAACTAAGCCATATCCGTCCCGCAAATTGGCTTTTCCTTCCCGAATTGATTTGACTTCGGTGCCCTTCAACTCGATTCCCACTTGGTATGTCTCTATAATTTCATAGAGATGGCGCGCTTGTCTGTTATCGCTAACAATTTTGTATCCTGGGCTTTTTTCGCTCATTTTTACCTCCGCTAAAATTAATTATTATAACGCTAGCTTCTCTGTAGAGAAAATCGAAGCTTGACAAAACTTAAATAATCGGTCTAGGCATTACCAATTTGGCTGAGCTAAGATGTCACCAACGTGAATGTCAAGCGGTATCATGCAGCGCACCAATATTCCCAATTCTGACCTTCCAGATGCTGTCAGTCCCACCTCTGCGGTTAATTTGGTTTGGCTGGCTCCTTTTTTGCTGGCGCTTGCTTGGTTGTGGGCTAATATCTCGGCTGTTAAGTGGCTGTTATCCTCGTTTGTTGAGATACCCACACTATACAAGATACTAATTGGCTTTCTGATTGTAGCATTAGTAGTGCGATCGATTGGGAACTCCGTTAGCACAGCCCTCGAAGAGGATCGCCCGCCCGGATTTTCGCCAAATTTCGTTTTGAGGCGATATCCGCTGCTGTTGATGTTGGGTGCGGGTATTTGCTCGATCGCCCTTCAGTACATAATTGATATCAAACAAGTTACTGTCCTGCTATTTATCCTCGGAACTTACGGGCTGTGCGGCTTATTGGTGGAGCAGAACTTTTGGCAAAAAAACTTGCCAGTTGCGGGCTTGCTGGCTTGTATTTTACCCTTCAACAGTCAGTTTAATAGCGCATTAGGTTTGCCGGCGCGAGTGCTGACTGCTCAGGTAGTAGAACAGTTGCTCTCAATGCTGCACGTTGCGGCTATTTCTTCTTACGATATTATCGTTTTGGAAAACGGCATCGCTCACGTTGACGTGCCTTGTAGCGGTATTAAAACCCTATTAGTCGGAACGCTATTTTTGCTAGCTGCTACCTGGCTGGAAGGGCGTAAATTGAGTTTAAGATGGCTAGCCGTCGGCGCTGCTAATCTCTTAATGTTAGTGTCGGCTAACGCGGCGCGGGTTGCCGTGTTAGTCCTAGTTTCAGAAGTGTTTAAACAGCCAAAAATAGCAGAAATTATTCACGTTCCTCTGGGAATTGTCGGTTTAATATGTGCTTGTTTTGTGACCTGGCTAATGCTGCAACGAGTACCGAAATTTCAGCACGAAAAAACCAGCGGCATTTCTGCAAAACCCAACTCAGAAATACTCCTAAATCACCCTTTAGCAAAACTAGGAATAATTGCAGCAGTCACAGTTTTGGCAGTCATGGCTCAACTGTCTCATGTAGAAACGTCAAAAATGGCGATCGCACCTTTAAGATGGCCTGAATACATTAAATCAGATTCAATTCCCCTGAATGCTAGCGAACAAAGATTCTTTGGCAACTATCCGGACACGCAAACACAAAAAATCCGATTTGTCGCCGGAAACTTGCGCGGTTCCATGCTCACAGTAGCGAGCACATCCTGGCAAACTTATCACGCCCCCGAGTTGTGTTTTGTAGCCAGCGGAATTCCCGTCAACCGCATAGAAAAAAAACAACTAACTCCTGAAATAACAGCGCGCTGGCTGTCTCTCAAAAACAACCAATTATCAGCAGTATACTGGCTGCAATCTGCACAGTTAACTACAGATAACTTCTTGTCCCGTATCGGCAGCGACCTCACTCAAAAAAATCACAATTGGGTGCTAGTTTCCATTTTATTTGACAGTTCGTTAGAAGCAGAAAATCAGGAAGTAAAAGAGCTTGCTGGTAACGTATACGATACCGTTAAACAAAGCTTACAAGGAGAAATCAATGAAAAGAAAACAGGTATTTGATGTAATTTTTAAAACAATTTTTTTGCTGTGGAATTTGACTTTTTTATCGATTGTTTACTTGGGGATTTTGCCTATTATAGGAGTGCCATTAATTATGGCGACAATCGATGGCCTCATCCCGCTAGAGTTTACTTTGACCATGGCAGCTACGATCGCAGTACCCACGGTATGTACAGTAATAGGAGCTAGGCGTTTTCACAAGCAACCCCTACAGCTAATGCGTTGGTTTTACGGCGTAGAAGCACCGCTATTTTTGCTGTGTTTGCTCCGCTTGTTCCTGCTGCGAGAACTTACCCCAGCTAGTTATCAAATCATCGCTACTATTGCTTTGTGCATTGCAGCATTTTCAGTGGAAATGCTGTACGGATATCTGGGTAAAAGAGAAAATGTTCAAAATATTTCAGATTCTCAAACTTCCCCTAATAAACAGCCTCGTTTTTTCAGGTTAATCGGAGAAAAGCGAAGTGCGTGGCTGCAATTAGGATGTCACAGTTTAATGCTAGTAGTTGGCATTTGGGCGGCAACATTGCTGATGTATTATGCTGTACCTGTGGCCTTGTATACACTTTATGGATTCTTCACTGTAGTCATTGAATTTTTCAAGTTTACATGGGTATCAGCATTTTGGGATATCTTTAGATACGGGGAGTGGATCTGGGGTTTAATTTGGATACCGCTATCCTTTATATTGTTTGGTTTAACCTGTAGCTTGTTCGTTGTCATGCCTTCGCTGTACGGCTTTCTCTACATTCATTCCGGGCGGAAAATATGGCAGAGTTTTGCTGCACAATACGGGAAAAATAAAGCCATAATTGGAAGTTTGGGAGTCATAGCAGCTTGGCTGGCTATTTTCTCCGCTTTGCAGCAGCAGCCGCAAGTTGCAGCATTGAAAATGCTGGCGACTCCCCCCGCAAATGACACGGTTCGCCAAACTTTATTAGCCAAGTCTGATATGATTCGATCGGGCTTAGTCAATGCTTATTTGTACCCTTACCGGTACCTCAGCACTGTGGGAGAAAACAACCACATTTATGGGATATACAAAAATAGTTTGGATTTGCCTGACGGAGCGGCTCAAACTTTGCAGAACAGCTATAATTTTTTAATGTCGCCGTTTTTGTATCAAGGCTCTAGTGCTGATGTAGAAAAAGCCGAAAAACTCTACGGCGAATTCTTCGATACGGAACTGCAAAAAGGCGACACAGAAGCAGTAAAACACGCGGTACAGTCAACATCAAACCGGGAAGAAGCAAAAGCAGGTTTGCTGAATGTCAATCAGGAAAAAGTATGGTTGCAGTCGCAAGAAGTGACAGTCAAAGAAAACGGCGACTGGGCTGACGTTCAACTCTACGAAGTTTACAAAAATCAAACGCCGAACTTGCAAGAAGTATTCTACTACTTTTCGCTGCCGGAAAGCGCCGCAGTTACAGGAGTTTGGCTGGGAGATACTGGCGATTTAAACAAACGTTTTGTATTTACGGTATCGCCTCGCGGTGCAGCCCAACAAGTCTACAATCAACAGGTAGTACAAAGAGTCGATCCGGCTTTGCTAGAACAAATTGGCCCCAAACAATACCGCTTGCGGGCTTTTCCAATCCCGGCTAAACGAGAATTCACCCAAACTAACGGGCCAACGGAAATGCACCTGTGGCTTACCTACAAAGTCATGCGCCAGCCGCAGGGTTGGGCTATGCCTGTTTTGGCTGAAAAACGCAACATTTTTTGGAACCAAAATACTCGCCGCACGATTGCTGGAAAAGAGGTCAAATACAGCGGGAAAGAAGCAAGAGAAACTTGGCTGCCACCCTTTTTGCCCGCCGCCGCACAGCAACCGCTAACAGCGCAGCAGGCGGTTCTACCGGGAGGAAATATCATTTCTGCTAAGCCGCTGGCTGATGCAAATTACTCCCTACCGCAAGGGAAAAAATTTGCCGTCATTCTCGATACTTCCCGCAGCATGGCGGCGGAAAGTAAGGAAGTAAAAGAGACTTTTGAATGGTTGAAAGCTAATGCAGCAGGAAAAAATGCTGTTGATTTGTATGTCGCCACCGCTGCGGGAATGCCACCTAAGTTTGTGGAAGAGGTACGCAATTTCGATGCAGCAAAGGTAACATTTTACGGTACAATCCAGCTCAAAGATATGCTGCAACAGTTTGCACAGTTGCGGGGGGATAAAAGTTACGATACTGTATTTTTGGTGAGCGATCGCCACAGTTACGAATTGTCAGACGATCGCAAACCTAAAGTTTCCATCTCTGCACCGCTGTGGATAGTGCATTTGGGAGGTTTGCCCCCCGGCTACGACGACGCCACTTTAAAGGCAATTCAAGATAGTGGCGGCGGAGTTGCTACGGATATGAAAGAGGCGATGCAGCGAGTAGCGACGACAGCAGCTTCCGGCAAATCTACAGTTAGCGTTGTTGACGGCTATGCTTGGAGTTATGCCAAAAATTCCAAATCACAAAAGGCACTCAAATCTGCGGCTGTTACAGAGCTAAAAGATACCGCAAATGAAGGCTTTAAACCGATAGCTGCACGGCAGTTGATAACGGCGCTTAGCAAGCAGAAAAGTTCAAATCAATTGACGCAACTGGATGCAATGCACGCAGTAGCTAAAAATTTCAAAGTGGTGACGCCTTATTCTTCGATGATTGTGTTAGTTAATGATGCGCAAAGGGAGCAACTCAAACAAGCGGAAGCTAAGAAGGATCGATTTGACAGAGAGGTAGAATCCGGTAAGGAACAGTTGAGCAAGCCGAATAATCCTCTCAATGTTTCGGGGGTTCCTGAACCGGAAGAATGGCTGCTGTTGGCGGTAGGTGCGATCGGACTTTTGGCGGTTTTCCTCCGCCAGCGGCGCGCGAAAATCGTAGGCTAAAAGTTACCCCCCCGAGCGCGGGCGCGGTTGAAAGCGCTCTTTGTCAAACAAAGTCTGCCTCCGCAGGCTAAGAGAGTGAGGGGGTATTTAAGCCGGACTCGATATCAAATATTAATCTACAGTCGTCTTTAGACGACTTTAGCTATGAGACAGGGGTTTCAACCCCTGTCGGACTTAACTAATTACTAATGACTAATTTATCTCGACAAAAACGCGATCGCCCTCAATCTTTACCGGATAAGATTCCAGAGCATGGCTGTGTGCATTCAAACATTTACCCGTATCTAATTTGTACTGATACTTATGAAACGGACAGGTAATGATGCCCCTGCTTACCTTACCCATGTCGATCGGATATTCTAAATGAGTGCAAGCATTGCGGTAACAAGTTACATTCATGCCTTGACGATTCAAAATCACTGAAGTTTGGTCAACGTTTACCTTCAAGACACCCCATTCGGGAACTTGATTTAGCGCTGTTATTTCTAGCCACATAAAATATTTATGCTCCGAAAAAAACCAGATCGGGACTTACGCCTAACCTAATTATGTAGGGTGCGCGTTGCACACCTTACTGCTATCAGTAGCGTGTCAAACCACTTTTTGCGTAAGTCCAGGTTATCTTATTTCAGCCGCAGGTAACGAATGAGAATGCTCATCACTTCACCGGGCTTTTGCGCTTGTTGCAGCGGGCTCCACTCGCTGACAGAGGCAAAACCCAAACAGTAAAGGATATGAATGATGCTCCTCACCGCTTTGGGAGAACCTATCAGCAGGATTTTGACGGGTTCTCGATCGGGTTGTGGAGGCTCTGCGACAGGTACTGTCGCTGTAGCAGTAGCGGTTGCTGGGGGATTGGCAAGGAAGTTTTTCGGCATAAGCGTTTTTTGTGTTCGCAGTGAACGATTGTGTTGCCTATAGGCAACACAATCATTCTATCCTCAATGTTGCCTAGAAGCAACATTTACGAAGAGATCGCCCTCTGAGACAATCTGAGGCATGGGAAAAGCAGGCAAAGCACTCAAGCAGGTGCTGGAAACTTATAACATCAGTCAAAATCGCTTGGCTGTGACAATGGGCGTAGCACGTTCCAACATTCATCGTTGGGTCAATGAAAATAGAGATCCCGTAGCAGAGGCAGTGTTGGACATTCGGAAAGCACTATGGCAAATTAATCCCGATGCAGCAGGGGAGTTCATTCGTTTGTATTTAGATGATTTGGAGGAAAAACTCGAAGAGTAATAATGTCCACAATCTTTACTTAGCTGCGAGCTTCTGAGAACATAGAAGCCATGAGCAAGGCAGGAAAGGCGCTGAAGCAGGTTTTAGAAACCTATGGCATTAGTCAAAATCAATTGGCAGCGACTATGGGCATTGGACGATCGAGCATTAACCGTTGGGTTAACGAGAATCGAGATCCGGCATCTGAAGCGGTTCTAGAGATTCGCAAGGGATTACAGCAAATTAATCCCGATGCAGCAGGGGATTTTATTCGTTTGTATTTAGATGATTTGGAGGAAAAACTCGAAGAGTAATCATAGGGGCGATCGGGCGATCGCCTCCGATGCCAGTTATGCTTAAAATAGACTCAACAAATAGCTGACCATATATAATCTTTCTGGCTTTAAATAAATTCTCACAAACTAATTGGCGATCGCCCTTGAATGCAGCAAGGGCGATCGGTGCGACACTCTCCACACCTGAGAACCTAACCGTTTTCCTCGCCATCTCCCAGGTACAACCTGACGAATTCATCAGCCGCCTGCCGATTGAATGTCTGCAACGCTTGCTTAATCGCAAATACCGCCTCGGCAGATGGGTCTCGTTCTTCGCTCACCCAACGGCTAACGTTTGAGCGATCGATTTCCATCTTTGCCGCCAATTGATATTGACTGATATCGTATGCCTCTAATATTTTTTTGAGGGCTTTTCCTGCTCTTCCCATGCTCCCGATTGTTTCAGAGAGTCACCCTCCTGTAAACGTTGCTGATTGTCATCTAAGGCGCTACACTAAGCTAGGAGCGAGATCCTCCCGTGCCAGTTATGCTTGAGATAGACTAAACAAATAGCGATCGTGGACATTAACCAGCAAAAAGAACAGTTCAGTTATGCGTATATTTATGCAGTTGCTGCCTCGGCTGGCTACTCCTTCCAGATAGCAGCTAGACCGTTAGATTTTGACGGCATCGATATCATTATTGCTGGCGGTATAGGAAGTGGAATTATTCGATATCCCAGACTTGAACTCCAGGTAAAATGCACATCTAGGGATGTGATTGGACAGGAAGCAATTAGATATCCGCTCGAAGTCAAGAACTACAATGACTTGAAAGTAGAAAATATTCAGACTCCCCGACTGTTAATCCTTGTAGTCGTACCCGACAATTTAGACAATTGGCTAATCCAATCTCAACAGGAACTTTGCCTGAAATATTGCGGTTATTGGGTTTCTCTGCGAGGTCAACCCCCAACCCAGAATCAAACCACTGTTACAATTTCCATACCCAGACAGAATATCTTTAATGTACAAGCTCTTACCACCCTCATGCAGCTAATAGAAGCAGGCGAAACCCTATGATAGTCACCGTTCGAGATCCCGAAATTCTCAAAAATCTACAGCCAGAGATCGTGCGTACTTACCTCGAAACGCATTGCTGGCAAGAAGTGCGACAAATTGACGATAAAGCTTCTCTCTGGAATCGCCACAGCGAAACCTCAGAAGAGTTAGAGATTCTGCTACCATTAAAACCCGAATTTTTAGACTTTCCCCGCCGGATGGCTGAAGTTTTACAAACCCTAGAAATTGCTGAAAATCGTTCCCAGCTCGAAATTCTCAGCAATCTCTTGACATCAGCTCCTAACATTACCATTCAAGGCATAGTCACCAACTTGCAAGAAGGAGCAGCCACAGGAAAAGTAACTTTGACAGGCGTTATTGTTGGCAAGCTGCGGCGCATTCAGTTAGAACTAGCAGAACCAGTCTACGAACTGGCAGTCAAAGCTTATCAAGCCAGAATTCCGGTTATTTGTCAAGGCAATTTAGTTAAACAAGGTCGCTCTTTTTTACTGCAAAATACCCATCACTTTACATTAGATTTAGATGCCTGGTTGGAATGAATGCAATGTACTATAATTAAACTAAAGAGCGATGAGTGAATGATTTTTATAAGATGGTTAATGTCTTAATTAGTCAGTTCCTACGGATGAATCTGACTCAAAATCACCCGCAACCGATCGTAATCATCTTTCAACAAAACACTCAAACTCCTCCCCGCTTCCACCAACCAAGTTCGATCGCGCATCCGCAACTGATAAATCTCCCGAATCGCCGCCGCCGTCAGCGCATCCACCGGCGCATTAGCCACCCCCAGCAGCGTCCTCAAAAAATCCAACTGCACCGTAAAATCAATCACCTCATCGGGTTCGCAGCGATAAACCGCCTGGTGAATTTGCGGGGGGCGCGGCGGCAAATACTGATAAATTTTACCCCTTGATGGGCCGTGACCGTTCAACCTTTCCGGCGCAGCCTCAAACCCCACAATCGCCACTCGAAACTCGGTTTTGAGCATCGCAAAAATCTGCGGTTGTTCTTCCCGCAACTCTTCCAGCGACAAACCCAAAGCGCGAGCTCTGTGCACCGAGTCGATCGGGCTAGTCGTAGCGTAATAAACCACGCCGTAAATTTGATTTTTCGACTCTTCATCCTCGGCCTTCACCCAACTCCCAAAAGGAGGCATCACGGGAAAGCTTAAGTCTTCCGGTTCCAAACATTGAGCCAAAAACTCCGAAGTTGCCGTCTCGATTACCTCAGCAATGCGATCGGGATGGCGTTCTTTTGTAGCAAATTGGGGTAAAGGTAAACGCATAGTTTTAGTGATTAGTCATTAGTCATCAGTCATCAGTCATTGGTCATCAGTCATTAGTTTTGTGTTAGTTATCAATGCTATTGGATCGGCGGCATGGACTTGGGTACTTTAGCAATTAAAGGAATTACGAATAACTTCTATATGTAGGGTGCGCCGTGCATACCTTACCCCTATAAGAAGTGCGTCAAATCATTTTTTGCGTCCAGGACTGAATTAGCACTTACCAATTCCTATAGCGATCGACCCACGCGGGTCATAAACCCGGTTTCTTCCTAGACATTTCGCTACTAAATCAAGATTTCCCGCAGAAACCGGGTTTATGAGGCGTAAATCCTGTCCCATTGACATACTCACCGACCTGAAGGTACGGTGATTCTTAAGCCTCGCGACTTAAGTTTCTGCTTCGAAGGCAACTGCC